>JAFGAF010000052.1 GCA_016933815.1 Prolixibacteraceae bacterium | reverse complement strand
AGTCCAAACCATGGCAACGCATCTCGAACTTCAAGCTTTTCGAGCCATGGATTACGTGAAGCAATAATTCCTGCAATATACATGGCTATGTACAATGAAAAATAGCCAAATTGAAGACCAAACCACGATTTCCCAACAGGATATAATAATCTGATGGTAAAGGCTATAGTGCCTGTGCCCAGCATAAACGCAATAACTGCTCGCCACGAAGGTGTATTTAATTTTGTAATGAATTTCGGTTTGGTTTTAATATTTTTGCGATAAATAGCGTAAAACAATTCAAATACAAGTAGGGTTAGAACAAACCACATGGGACCCGGTTCGGCATTTTGAATAATCAGGCTCTTGCAAAAAGTAAAGAATCCTCCCGTATTATGACCTACATGTTTTAGGATGAAAAAAACTAAGGTAGGATGAATAACAATAACATAAAATAGTAGAGGAATCCCGAGCCGAACCAAACGGTCGCTTATAAATTTACTGAAACCCTTTCGATCGTACGAAGTAGTCATAAACAAGGCCGATATAAAGAAAAACAAGCTCATAAAGAAAGCTTGATTAATAGCCATTTGTGCAGAAAGTAGCAGTTGTGTTATTCCGCTTGTTGTTTCGTTCGAAATGTAATACCAACCGCCGGCAGCACCAAAGGCAATGGCTGTATGATGAAAAATTACCAAAATTGTAAGAAAAATACGGAGATGGTCGATATAGAAAGCCCTCATGGTTTTTAAGTGTTTTGGTTTTTATGATCTAACGGTATAGCAAAAATAATGTTTTAACCGATATGTGCCTGCTGCTTATTGCTTTGAAAATGGATTGTATGATTTTGCAAAAAATAAGGTGAATAATTTTGGAGTTATTGAAATGTAGTGCTATATTTGCACCCGCATTTGAGAAACAAATGTACGCAACATTGCGGGGTGGAGCAGTTGGTAGCTCGTCGGGCTCATAACCCGAAGGCCACAGGTTCGAGTCCTGTCCCCGCTACTAAAAAAAGAGATCGACACATGTCGATCTCTTTTTTTTATTTACATGTTAGGTTTTACGAAAAAATTTACCCAATTATCCAAATTTTTAATACCTGAATCAAGCCTGTTCTTCTTCGCTAAATATCTATTTTTACAGGCATAAAATTTAAATTTTTAAGCAATCAGACCATTATGAAATTTAGCAATCAATTAACAAAATTCTTCCTCTTTATTTTTATAATTAATGTGAGTTATATTGTAAATGCTCAAGATCCTAATTTTCATGTTTATTTGTGTTTCGGGCAATCGAACATGGAAGGGCAGGGAGCAATCGAGAAACAGGATAAAACTGTTGATGAGCGTTTAAAAGTGCTCGAAGCTGTTGCTTGTTCAAATTTGAGCCGAAACAAAGGAGAATGGTATGCTGCTATTCCTCCTTTAACTCGTTGTTATTCCGGATTGTCGCCAGCCGATTATTTTGGCAGAACCATGGTGGCCAGTTTGCCCGATAGCATAACTGTTGGAATTATAAATGTATCGGTTGCCGGATGCAAAATTGAACTTTTCGATAAAGATAATTATCAAAGCTATGTAAATTCCATAACTGAATCGTGGCTGAAAAACATCATAAATGAATACGGTGGCAACCCTTACGGTCATTTAATTGAAGTAGCTAAAATAGCTCAAGCAGACGGAGTAATCAAAGGTGTTTTATTGCATCAGGGCGAATCGAATACCGGCGATCAGCAATGGCCTGCAAAGGTAAAAGCAGTTTACGATAATTTGATGGCCGATTTGTCGCTTAATCCCGATGAGGTTCCGCTGCTAGCAGGTGAAGTTGTACATGCCGATCAGGGTGGAATATGTGCAAGCATGAATAACATTATTGCAAAATTGCCGCAAACAATTGCAAATTCGTACGTAATTTCATCGAGTAAATGTGCCGATGCCTCCGATAATTTACACTTTAACTCGGCTGGTTATCGCGAGTTGGGTTTTCGTTATGCCACACAAATGCTCGAAATTTTAGGTTACGAAGCTGTCGATCCGCGCGAAAGTGACGAGCCTGATGAGCCGGGTGTGCTCGAAGCATTTTATTTTGAACCCGAATGTGAGTCGCCTGGCCAAAATTGGGTCATTGTTGACGATATTGAAGTGTCGAATGGGCAGTATGTAACTGTAGAACAGGGCATACAGAGTTTGCCCGAAGCGGCCGGTACCGAAGGGCAGATTAACGTTCAATTTACCACAACTCAAAACTCAACTTATTATATGTATGGTTTAATGAATTGCCCTACAGCCGACGATGATTCTTTTTGGGCCAGCTTCGATGGAGGTAGTTATTTGATGTGCAATGGCTTAGCAACCAGTGGTTGGCAGTGGAAGCAATTAATCGATGCCAGTTTAACTGCGGGTAATCATACGCTTACAATTACTTATCGCGAAGATGGTGCGCAACTTGATAAAATTGCTGTTTCGAATAGCGAAAACTTGCCCGAAGGCTTGGGCGATGAAGCCCAAAATGTATGTAATACCGATACTTCAACAGTTGGCTTTTTGTTAACTGAAGACGATAAGGGATTTTTGCTCGATCAGAATTACCCCAATCCGGTAAACAATAAAACAAGTATTGGTTTCGAAATTCCGCAAAATAGTCACGTTTCTATTGTTGTTTATGACATTAGAGGCGTTGAAATTAAGCGCATAACCGATATGGAATACCCTAAGGGAAAGCATTTTGTGCAATTCGATGCCGAAGGTTTGGACAAAGGTCAATATTTTTATCGTATGCAAGCCGGAAACTTTAATTTTACACGTCGAATGATATTGCACGACAATTGATTTTTTCCTACTTTTAAGAAGTTTCAACTTCGATGATTTAATATAATACTTGATACCATGAGCAGGGCTGTTTCGTTGACCATAACCATTTTACTTTCATTACCGATAAGTGTTGGGTGTAAATCGGATAAAAGTAGTACTTTGGAATTTGACCATTCGATTGGTCAAAGCGCCAATCAAAGTCAGTTAAAATGGTTAGGTCAATGGTATGGCGAAGGTAAAAAAGAATTGTTGGTGCGCGAAATGTCTCGCGAATTCATGTTCCTTAATCAGGATGTAAATGTTGAATTGCAGTTTGCATATCAGTATGCTCAAATCGATAGTTTTGCTGACCCTTTTCGACATATTGCCGACAGCATTTTAATATGGGTGAAGGAAGATCGTTGGCCTTTCGATATTTTTGTTTGCGATAAGTGGTTTTATGCCGATGTGGCCGGTTTGTTAAACGATCCGAAATGGGGGCAAAAACATTTGGTCGATTTTAAAAACGAAGATTGGTTTCGAAAAGCACATAAAGAATACGTTTTAAGCGCTTCGGAATATACCGGTAATTTTGGCGATATTGCTCCGGGGGCATACATAGAGGGCATGTGGGACCTGCTTTTTGTGAGCTCGGTAGTTGAAGAAAAATTGGGCATCAAAGTGAAAGACTACGATATGAGCATTGACGATTTTATTGAATATGCACGCTTGGTTTATCAATATAATCAATCACACGACGATAAGATTACCTTGGTTGCAACAAATTATCAAAACATCGAAATGGTTTTGGAACAGGTGGTTATGTCGGAAGTGGGCGATGCATCAAAAAAATCGGCAGCCGAGCAGTTGCAAGCCGTTGAACGAGCATTGAAGAAAATCGAAGAGCTGGCTAAATACCGACCCTTGGAGCAGCACCATACTTTTGCTACCGACAGAGAACTGAAACAAGAAAATGCTTTGTTCCATTTACATGCAACTTGGGTAACCTTGTTTTGGCAACGCAGCAATCCCGAAGGCGAAAAATTTATGAGGCCTTGTGAGTTCCCTTCAATGCCCGGCAAAGCTGCTTTTGCATATTCGGGCACTTACAATGCAATATTTGCTGTACCCAAAAAAGCAAAGAATCGCGATGCTGCCGTTCGTTTAATGCAATACATGAGTACTGTCGATATTGCCGAAAAATGGGAAAACTATTCAAAATGTCCCACCGGTTTGGAAGGACGAATGTCGTTCAGCGAATTTGGCACCGACGATTTCAGTAATTTTTCGAAACACATGGCTGCTAAATACGATAACCGCTTAGTTGATGTTAATTTGGGCGATGATTTATTCAACGGAAAACAAAAGCAGATTAACTACAATTTATTAAATGTAGCCAATGGTCAAATGACTGCTGCTCAGGCCATGCAAAATATTCGCGCTGCTTATCGTTGAAACCTGAACTTTTTTTATATTTGCCCCAAAATCTAAAATCAAAAAAATTATGAACATCACTACCAAACTGGCGATTACCTTATGTATTGTCGCAATGTCATTAATTTCGCGTGCCGATCAATTGGCCTATATTTCCGAAGATCAGGCTATTGGAGCAATTGAATTCCTTAAGGATCACGATCAGGTAATGATCTATTGCGGATGTTGCGATGGCGATACGCCTGCGTATTTTAAAGTTGAAGAGTATAACATGCGCCATACCGGATACGAAAATTACTATGAAGTTGTAATTGATGCTTTCGATGAGGCTGGCAACAGAGAATTTCACGAAACCGATTTGGCTTATCTTTTTGTAAACATCAACGGCGAAGCAAAAGCAGTTGGGCAAGTATTAGGCTTTGAGTGCGATCCGTGTGTCGAAACGCTAACGTGGAACAGTCCCTTTGCCATTAATACAACAATGGACGATTGGGGCGGTACTTGGCAGTTTTCATATGACGAGCTCGAATACGAGTATCAACTAACAATCGACAGTTTGGCTTGCGATCAATTGAATCTGTGTACGTATCGTGTCGAAGGTGCCGATCGTACTTTCTATACCTTGTTTTTATTGGCAGTTGTTGATGCCGAATCGATTAAATTCTATTTCTGGGATTACGATAAAGGCGAATATTTTGCCGAGAACGACTTCGATCGGATGAAACCGGTGCTTGAACTTATTCGTGAGGGCGATGCCATTGTTACCAATTGGTATCAGCTGCCGGGTGCCGAAAATGGAATGGTTTGCTTCGAACGAAGATAAACGGTTTTTTTATTGTGTATTGATTTTGTCAAAATTTTACCCTATTTTCATGTGAGTTAAAACAGGGTAATTATGAAATCAATTAAACAATTCGCGAAATATTTACTGATTGTAACTGTCGCACTAAATTTTACATCATGCTGGTCGTTTTCGGTCGATGATCCTGAGTTAAAAAAGCAACACGATTCGTACCTTACATTGGTCGAGTACCACGCCTTGAAGCAAGTATTGATGTACGAGTATTTCGGGCTTTTTTCCAACGATTTTCAAAACCCCAATTTGTTTGAATACGAACCTGCGCAAGAGGAATGCATGGCTTATTTTACCAAAATTGAGCAGTTGCTTGCTTACGAAGAAAAAATTACCGAAGCGGCAAATTCGTTGCAAAATACAAACAGTCAAGTGCTAAGTTCCGACGATTTTTTATTGAAAAGTGCCATGGCCAAGTGGGACTGGCTATTGAAATATGTGCCATTTAAAGGAAAAAACATCGAGCTGCGGAATAAAATCGTTAGTATGTCGAAAGATTTTACCGACGAGCAGCGTAAATATTTGTTCGATTTATTGTATGCTAACCCCGAATGGAAAGGCGGAGCTCTTAATGAAACGCAATTTTTCAGCAAAATGGAAAGCGGGGAGCTCGATAACAGCATATTGAGAATTCACAACACATTTGAGGAGGACGGTGAAAGAGGCGACTACTTTAACTGGGCCGAAGAAAACAAGCTGTTATCGGCACAATTGGCTTACGAGTATGGAAAAGAAGGTCTCGAAACAGGCGAGAAAGTTTTGGTAACTACTGTTGAAAACCTTAACCCTGCAATAGGTACGTCAATAAAAATACTCGATTACGGCAATAAGTTTTTGAATTATATAAATGAATGTACAAATGGTAAAACTACCGAACAGTTTAAAGAAGAAGTGAAGCAAAACATTGAAGAGAAGTATGCTGAGAGTGGTTTAGAACAAAACCAAACGCCACAACAACAGGCACTTTCAATAGTTGAACAGGCACAACGACTGGCCAATGTTGCTAAAGTAAATAAAAACCCGGCTAGCGTGGTGAGTGATGTGAGTGGTTGGGGGGGCGTGAAAATTACCAGCAACGATCAAACCTTAATACCTGATGTGGTTTTTGCCGAAAAGCTTTACGATGAAATTGGTGCTAACATCATTCTGGCTACAAAAATGCTAAAGAATGAGTTAAACGAATGGCTGGTGCCCCTTCCCGAAGGCGATTGGAACATTGTTGTTGCTGATAATAAAGGACGATCGGATACAATAATTGACTATTCATCGATTGGTAAATACTTTGGAGTGGCAAATGTTTCGTACAATAGTAATTTAGTAGTTGATGAGGAGAATGAGGAAGTGGTTGAAAATCCTGATTGTCCTCAAATAATGTTTAATACAAAACATAATTATGTTGAGATGACTTTCCTCGTTCACGGCGATGATTATACCAAACCTTCACGTTTGTATTTCAATATGGATAACCATTTAAATAACTATAAGCATTTTGATAGTAAAGAAGTACCTCTTACATGGAATGATGAAGGGAATACTTTTTCCACAAGTTACAGCTATAATTACACTGAAAACGATACGCTTACAGTGAGTGATGTTATTAAGCTAAATGGTAGGTTTTACCGAAATGATTCGTGTGATATTAACCTTTTATTGAATATTGAGCAGTCTTATTTGGCAACAAGCAACAGCACCAAAAGGATTGTAAATTTCAAAGCTGATATGTCGAAAATTAGTGCCATGGTACTAATGGATTGGGGGGGTGTCGATTTTAAATTTGAAGCTCGTAATGTAAATACAGAAAATTTTATTGATAAGCTCGATTATCTAGATCAAAAATATGTAAATAATATATTGATTTTTGAGAATAAAATAACCCAATCGACAGTAAAAGGCAAAACAGGAACAGTAGAAGTTCGAATGACATCTTCAAGTTTTTAAAAGCGTACATTTAATTTGTGAATTGTCAATTATTTTATTGCCAATTCAACTTTTGTGCTAAACTCCAAAAAGCCATTGGTGCCAACGTGTATGTTCAATGGCAAAATGTTTAACGAAGATCGTTTACCTAATGAGTTAATCCTAAACCCTGCACCCATATTAGCAGCTATGTGAAAGTCGTTAACATATTCCGAATGTAAACCTTCGGGATAATTTTCGGGGTCGCCGCCTTCGCCAAGCATTCCGTTGGTGTAGTTCAACAGTCCGCCACCAACAAGTACCAACGAAAAAGCTTCCGACTTTGTTAAGTCGAAAAACAAGTTCAGTTCAAGATTGGTCGAGTTGAAAAACTGGTCGCGTGCATCAAGGGGTAAAAACTTTGAGTTGTATTGTCCAAAACTAATATTCGGGTTTATCTTGAAGCGCTCGTTCCATATTTCTTGTTCATAACCAATTGAATAAGCAAAGCCAATGCCATCGGTATTATTGCCCATGTGAGCTCCCATTCCTAGGCTTGTTTTAATGCTTTTTTCCCGCAGATGCTGCGCGTGAACATTTGTGCAACATAAAACGGCAATAAAAAGCATTACTCCGGTAAACCGTTCCATATTTCATTGTTTAATAATTTGAATAATAATAAGTATTGTAATATCCATAATGGTAATTAATACTATCGACTGGGAAGTTGCCTTTTTGAAACGAAATTACATCGTTTGATTGGCCGCCCAAAATGCCCAGCCCGTTTTCCACATTGCTGAATACCTGAACAGGTTCGGCAAACAGGTCGCCATCGTAGTAATGGTGCAGGTACGACGATTTCAAGAACAAGTAGGTTTCGGGGGTGATGCTTTGCAATATGAATTTAAGTTGATGGAACTCACCTTTCTCCGTCATGTCAATGCCTTCGATGCGTTGATGATTGTAAATGTTAATGTCAAAATTGATGGTGTATTCGCGCCCGTCAATCAATTCATCGCTAAACACATTGTAAGGGTTGCGGGGGCTACCAAACAAAAAGTCGTTGGCATCTTCTTGTTCGGGGTTAATCACCGGATCGTATATGGTTAAATAGTTTTCTCTAACTTCAATTACTGAGTCCATAACGGTGTCTTGATACCTCTTTTCACGATAAATTCCTTGGTTTATATAAGCAATCAACCGATAATAGTTGGCTTCGTTGGCAGGGTCTTTAAATTTTATTTTCACATTCAAGTTGTTGTTTTCGTAATTGTATTGTGCCGGGCCGGTTACCATTGTATCAATCGAAATGATTTGAATAGGTTCGGGAATAGTGGTTTCACAAGTTGCCAATCCGTATCGTTTATGGTTGATTTCCAATTTGTAGGTCTTTCCAACTTTGGCTTTTGTTTCGGAATAATAAATCACATTTGGGGTATAGTTTTGTTCGTAATAGTCATCGTTTCCTTCAGGAACAGCTTGGTTCATGGTTTTTAGGGTTTCGGTTTCTTTTCCGTCGACAAATAGCTTTATAGTGGCATCGTTTATCCAGTTAAAATTACTTGTTACGCCCGGAATAGGTTTGCTGCCTGCAACCGAAACTTTAATGGTGCTGTCGGCATCAATAAAGCTGTTGACTACCATTTTTGATGCAATGTTTTCATCGTTGAATTTAACTTCTTCGCGGCATCCAGCCATCAGTAGTCCAATTAATATAGTGAATAGGATTATTTGTTTCATTGTTAGTGTAGTTTAATGTTGTTTTAGAATTTAAACGAATACGAAATGGAAGGTATCATTGGGAAAATACTAAGTTTTTCCAAAATGATTTCCGGTTCGCCGTCGAGCACCCTTTCGCCGGTAACGCTGTTGTAGATATAGTCGCCCTGTTTCATGCCCCATTCGAGCAAGAAGGGGTTCATGTTGTTGTAGGCGTTATACAGCGAAAAACTCCAGGTACGGGTTCCATGTTTCTTTTCTTTGTGCAGGTTAACGCCAAGGTCCATACGGTGATAGGCCGGCATTCGGTAATTGTTACGTCCGCCATAATCTTTTAAGTTCTGCCCCGAGTACCAGCTATTGGAATAAGGTATTTCCATGCTTGGAAAATCCATTATGGCCAATGTAACTGCGTTGCCGGTTCCATATACCCACGTTCCGCCAATGTCAATTTTATCGCTTATTTTATGGGTGATGGCTATGCTAACATCGTGTCGGCGGTCGTATTTAGCCGGAAAAGGGTTGCCAAAATTGAGATTGTCGAACTGGCGTTCGGTTTTCGACCAGGTATAGCCAATCCAGCCTGTTGTTTTGCCAATTGTTTTTTCGAGCATTACCTCGGCTCCATAGCTCCAGCCTTTGCCTTTTTCTACTTTTTCTTCCCAATTGGTATCGTTGCCCATAAACGAGGCGCCTTCTTTATACTCAATCAGGTTGGTCATGGTTTTGTAAAAACCTTCTAACGTAAGGTTTAAACCCAGCGGCAAGTTGATGGCTGTGCCCAATACAAATTGATCGGAAATGGGTGGCGCGAAATTTTTAGTAACCGGTAACCACAAATCGGTGGGCATGCTAATTCCCGACGAAGTAAGCAAGTGCACGTGTTGGGCCATGCGGGTGTACGAAGCTTTCATTGCCCAGTTGTCGTTGGCTTTGTAGCGTAACGATATGCGGGGTTGTGGCCGTATAAATGTTTCGTTTTGAACGTTGAAAACCGATAAATGAAGACCTGCGTTTATTTTCAGGTTTTCGGTAATGGTAATGTCATCTTCGATGTATGCGGCAAAATCGTGTGCGAATATATCGCGGTTGGCAAAATCTTTATTGATGCCGCTACTGTCGGCCAATACTACCGACTCGAGCTGAATGCGCTTTGCACCCGGTGTAAAGTGGTGGTAGGTGTATGCTGTACCAAATTTAATCGAGTGGCGAGGGGTAGGGAAGTAATCGAAATCGATCTTTCCGGTAATGTCTTCAATGCCCGAGTAATACCTGAAAATATCTTCTTTGAATGTGTTTTCGGTAATATTTGTTGCTTTGAAGTTTGAGCCAACATCGAACAAGTATTTGCTGTAGGTAACTGTAGTGTTGCTGAATAACTTGGGAGAAACTAAGTAATTCCATCGGGCCGAACCAATGGTGTTGCCCCATTTAAGGCTGGTTTCGTCTTTGTATTTATATTGAATAAGATCGTTATTTGCGTTCACCCTGTTCGATGTCGATTCGTTGCCCACAAAACCTTTGTCTTTTCCGAAGTAACCACTGATGTAAAGCCGGCTGCGGTCGTTAAATATGTGGTTTACCTTCATGTTGTAATCGTGGAAGAAAGCCCCGGCATCCATGTCACTACCTTCAATTTTATTTATAAGACCAATAATTGGCTTGGCCATTACATCGAGGTAGGTACGCCGTGCCGAAACCATAAACGATGTTTTGTCTTTGATAATTGGTCCTTCGAGCATGAGTTTCGACGAAATAAGCCCTATGGAAATATCACCTTTCAGCTTTTGCATGTTTCCATCTTTCATGCTGATATCGACCACCGAAGATAAGCGGCCACCAAAGCGCGAAGGGAAACCTCCTTTGTACAATTTTACGGTTTTAATGGCATCGGGATTAAATACCGAAAAGAAGCCCAACAGGTGGCTGGCATTGTAAACCGGAACACCGTCGAGCAGGAACAGGTTTTGGTCGGGGCCGCCACCGCGCACGTAAATGCCACTGGTACCTTCGGTGCCGCCTTGCACGCCGGGCAAAAGCTGGATTACTTTCAGTACATCGGCTTCGCCCATTATTACCGGTATTTTCTGTAATTTCTGAATAGGAATGTCAATCATACTCATTTGAGTGTCTTCAACCTTGTTGATTTGATTACCAACAACAGTAATTTCATCGAGCTGATCGCTTTTTAATTCTAAATCGAAATTAATGGTGGTATTTTCCTGTAAATCGATTTCGAATTGTTGAGGGGTATAGCCAATAAACGATGCAACCAACGTTATTTTTCCTTTGGGCAGCGAAATGCTGTAAAAACCAAAATTATTGGCTGTAGTACCTTGTAAGGTGTTGTTTTCATATACGTTGGCATTGATTAGGCGTTCGCGGCTGTTTTTGTCACTTATGTATCCGCTGATGGTGGCTTTTTGTGCCTGTGCCGATAGTGTGATAAATAATATTGCTAGCAGGATGGTTGGTTTATACATAATCTAAATGGGTTAAATTTCAGTGGGCTAAGGTAAATTCATTTACTGTTAAAAAGTGTTTCGTTTTGTTATTAAACTAAAATGTTTGCTAATTAGTATAAAATTCTTCATATAATTTTATTATATCTTCGTTGGTGTAATATATTACACCATCTTTGGGATATTCGCCATAAAAAAGTTCCACTTCGGAGTTGACATAAGCGCCAAATACTCCAAAACCATTTTCAACGTTCGAGTAAATGGGAACCGGCTCGGTAAACATCATGTAATCGCTGTATTCTTGCGCGTCAATCGATCGTAAGTAATAAAACATGTCAACATTTAAGCTTTGCAAAACAAGTTGTACCTTACGGAATTCACCTGCTTCATAGTCGATTTCGTCATTCGAATAATCTTGAAAGTTGGCAGTGAATTTGATTTCATATGGTTTTCCGTTAAGCATTTCGTCGGTAAAAATCCCATAGCTATTATCAAGTTCTCCAAACAGGTAGCTGTTGGCATCTTTGTTTTCATTCGATAATAACGGGTCGGAGCTTATGAAATCGGATGATCGGGGATAATTATCGGTGTAAATAAATTCAATGGTATCGGTTCCTAAAATAAGTGTATTTTTTTGTGCAATCGATGATGAAACTATTAATCGGTAGTAGTTATTTTGTTGGGCAGGATCGGTAAAGCTTAGTTTATAATCATATTCGGTATATTTACTTCCATGGCTTTCTTTGTGAACGGTTAATGAATCGAAAGCATTTACCGGAACAGGAAATGGTACCGTTGTTTCTGCTGTAACCGTTTCGTATCCCTCGCACTCAACTACAATTTTATAGGTGTTGCCGGTTTTAATTTCTGTATGCTCTGAGGTGTACATGTAGGTGCTGTCGGTTATCTGGGTTTGATTTTCGTAGTCGTAGCTATTGCTATAGCTAACTATTGGTTTTAAGGTCTCTTTTTTATTTCCGTTTTCATACAATACAATGTTAGCTTTAGTTTTTAATGCTGGTTCGTATTTGCTGTTGATAGGTTTGTTTTGATAAAGGTTTACAACAATGTTCTCGCCGTTGGTAATAAATGAACTGACTACCAGTTTTTTGCTGGTATAATCTTCTTTTAATTTAATTTCATCGACACATGCAGAGAGAACTAGTAATAAGTTGATTATGAGTATGAGTTTGATTTTCATTGTAGTTGTTTTTTAGAATTTGAACGAATAGGAAACTGATGGGATAATGGGCATAAATGTGGCTTTAAACAGCTTCATGGTGCCACTGTTGAACATTGATCCTCCACCATAGGTCATTTCGCCGTCTTTGTCTTCTTCCATCCACATAAGCAGCAGTGCGTTGTTGCGGTTGTATGCATTGTAAACCGATATGTTCCAGGTGCGTACACCCCGTTTCTTTTGTTTATGGAAATTTACGCCCAGGTCGAGGCGATGAAAATCGGGCATGCGGTAATTGTTGCGGCTTTCGTAGGCATAAACGTAATTTTCTCCAAATCCGAAGTTCCATGCATAGGGGATATTTCCAATAGGAATGTGCGAGAAAGCCAGTGTTGCTGCACTTCCGGTGGCATAAACCCACGAGCCGCTAATGTCGAACTTGTTGCTGAATTTGTGGGTAAGTACAAGGCTCAAATCGTGCCGGCGATCGTATTTGGCCGGAAACACACGTCCAAAATTTAATCTTTCGAACTGCCGTTCGGTTTTCGACCATGTATAGCCAAGCCAGCCTGTGGTTTTACCAATTGTTTTTTCGAGTAAAACTTCAACTCCATACGACCATCCTTTGCCTAGTTCAACCATTTTTTCCCAGTCGGTTCCATTTTTCATAAACGATGCGCCTTCTTTGTACTCAATAAGGTTGTTCATATCTTTATAAAAACCTTCAACCGAAAGGTCGAGCTTATGCGGCAATTTTAGGGCTGTACCTAAAGCAAATTGGTTCGATGTGGGTGGCGCCAGGTTTTTGGTTACGGGCACCCACAAGTCGCTGGGCAAGTCGATGCCCGACATCGTAAGCAAGTGAACGTGCTGTGCCATGCGTGAGTACGAAGCTTTAACCGACCAGTCGGGGTTTAGCAACCAGCGCGCCGATAGCCTTGGCTGTGGCGAAAAGTAGGTTTTGCCATCGACAAAAAAGGCCGAAAAATGAAAGCCGGCATTTAACTTTAAATTGGTACTTATTGTAATGTCGTCTTCGATATATGCCGATAGTTCGTTGGCAAATACATCGCGATTGCCAAATGTTGTATTGCTTGCAGTTGAATCGGCCGTGTTGCTGAATTTAAATGTTGTTACGCCGGGGCTAAACTGGTGGTTTATATAACTTGTACCAAATTTTACAGCATGACGAGGTGTTGGGAAATAGTCGAAATCGATTTTTGCGGCTATGTCTTCAATGCCCGAGCTGTATTCGAAAAATTCTTTTTCAATACTGTTGTTGTAATATTGGTGGTAGCTTTCGTCCGAAAAAATGTCGAAGTTGTATTTACTGTAGGT
>JAFGAF010000423.1 GCA_016933815.1 Prolixibacteraceae bacterium | reverse complement strand
TCATAATTAATTAATTTTGCAAGCAGGGAGTTGCAACCTCCCTACTTAAGTTTATACTAAGTATTAAAGGTATCGTGTGTTTCGATTTTTTCGTACCGCGATGCCTTTTTTAATATGGCACACTCAAGCACGGTACGAAGCAACTCAGCAACAATGCATAATTCCAAAAAATATTGTGTATTGAGATGCAACTAGCAGGAGTAGGTGCCGTTGCGTTTTTTGCGTAATATTATTCATTAATTTGAGTGGTGTTGTTTTACTAAAAAAAGGTTTACGCAACAAACATAAATCAAAAAGTTGCCCCCCACAAATTATATTGTTTATAAGAAGGGTTTTTTTGACAAAAGTTATGTTTTTCGTGTTTAATTGTAATTTTGCTTTTACTAAGCGAACAGATATGCTCTTATTTGCAATTAGCACATTGTCTTAATATTTATAATTGCTATTGCTTTGGCCAAGCCCTATAAAATTTGCTAAAAGATATTATTTTTACCGGGTAAACCAATCTGTTTGTAACCTTGCATTTACTTAGCCTGCACATACCATTTACCGAGCCGGTGCTTATTATTGCTCTGGTTTTGTTGATATTGCTTATTGGTCCGGTTTTTTTTGAGCGCATACGAATACCTTCAATTGTTGGGCTTTTACTAAGTGGCGCCATTATTGGCCCGCACGGTTTCAACCTGTTGTCGCCCGATTTGGAATTCAGTCTTTTGGGCACCATAGGGCTTATGTACCTTATGTTTCTGGCGGGTTTGGAAATCGACCTCATCGATTTTATCGAAAACAAAACAAAGAGTATATTCATTGGAATAGCTTCATTTTTAATTCCCTTTGTTTCGGGCTATTTGGTTTGCCGCTTTTTGTTGCATTACGAGGTCATGTCGTCGTGGTTAATTGGGGCCATGCTCTCGTCGCACACACTCATTTCGTATCCGCTGTTGGGGCGCATGGGAATTGTTAATAAATCGATTGTGACCATTGTAGTGGGGGCAACCATTATTGCCGATGTGCTGGCCCTGGTGGCAATGGAACTCATTACCAATTTTGCTACGTCGGGTTTCGAAATTGACAGCATTTTGTTGTTGGCGCTTCATTTTGCCTTGTTCTTTTTCATTGTTTTGTTGGTTGTGCCTCGTTTGTCGCGGGTGTTCCTTAACATGTACGAAGGCAACCTGGGTGTTCAGTACATTTTTGTGTTGGTCGCTTTGTTTGTTTCGGCAGCTTCGGCACATTTGCTCGAAATTGAACCCATACTAGGTGCTTTTTTCTGTGGTTTGGTGCTCAACAGACAAATAATGAATACATCGGCTTTGTACAAACGCACCGAGTTTATCGGCAACAATCTTTTTATTCCTTTCTTTTTGATTTCGATAGGCATGTTGGCCAATTTCAACCTTTACCTAAACCAACCACGCCAGTTGATTTTTCTGGCTATTTTAATTGCTACGGCCTTTGGCAGTAAGTACTTGGCAGCGGTGGCTTCAAAGTTTATTTTTAAAACATCGAAAGCCGAAATGAATTTACTTTTTGGCTTAAGCACTTCGAGGGCGGCATCGGCCATTGCAATAATTCTTATTGGCCTTAACATGGGATTGGTAAGCGATGCAGTGCTGAACAACACGGTCATTCTCATTCTTATTACCAGCATTTCGAGCTCGTACATCACCCAACATGCAGGCAAAAAATTGCTGATCAAGGAAAACGATACTTCATCGGGCAAAAAGAAAGCCGATCAGAAAATATTGGTACCTGTTGCCAACCCTGCAAATATGGAAAACCTGCTCGACTTTGCAGCGCTCATAAAATCCGACGATTCGGTAACGCCCATCTACCCGCTAACCGTTTTTACCAATCGCAACAACGAAGTAAGGCAGCAAATAGATGAACGTCAAAAGCAAATCGAAAAAATTATCGATTCGTTGCAAACCGAAGTGCCTTTTGAAACCAACACCCGCATCGATGCCAATATTACCAACGGAATTGTAAGGGCAGCCGACGAAATTGTTGCTACCGGTATTGTAATGGGGTGGAACAACCGCAGTACACCTTTGCACATTTTGTTCGGCAATGTGTTGAACAAGCTTTTGGAAAAAACAGGGCGTATGTTGTTGGTGCTCAAAACACCCTCGTCGTTCCGCGAGGTGAAACGCATAACACTTTTTTGCAACGAAAATTCGCAGTTTGAAACCGGTTTCTCTTTGTGGCTCGATTCGGTAATCAACCTGTCGAAAAGCTTACAGTTGAAATTTTCGGTAAACTGCACATCAAAAATGACTCACGATGCCATTGAGGCTTACCTGACAAAACATAACTGCCTGAAATTTCTCGAATCGCAGAGCTCATCAACAAATCCGCGCAAAAAACAACGCAGTGAAATTAAGAACAGCGCCAGCGAGTTATTGGTTTTTGTAAATTCGAGACGCGATACGGTGTCGTATAGCCGTCAGTTTGAACACTTGATGAATAACAGCATCAACCGCTTGAAAAAAAACAACATTGTGATTATTTATCCCGAACAATAGAAGGCTATTTTTTTGTTGTGATCCGCTTGGCTGGCGAACATGCAATAAAATCGCCATTCATTTACTCTTCGCTTGCCATATAAAACCTAATTCAATTATCTTTGCACCCTTAAAATCGAATGACCATGAGTAAGTTTACACGCACACTGATTACCTCGGCATTGCCTTATGCCAACGGACCTGTTCACATTGGCCACTTGGCCGGAGTTTATGTACCTGCCGATATTTATGCACGCTACCTTCGAATGAAGGGCGAAGACGTGGCTTTTATTGGTGGCAGCGATGAACATGGTGTGCCCATTACCCTTAAAGCTAAAAACGAAGGCATTACCCCACAGGATGTGGTGGATAAATACCACGGAATAATTAAGGATGCTTTTTCGCGCTTCGGGATTTCGTTCGATGTTTATTCGCGCACCAGCGCACCGGTGCACCACCAAACGGCGTCGGAATACTTCAAAAAGCTTTACGACGAAGGAAAATTCATTGAAAAAACCAGCGAACAATATTACGATGAGGAAGCCAAGCAGTTCTTGGCCGACCGATACATTACCGGTACTTGTCCAAAGTGTGGCAACGAAAAAGCTTATGGCGACCAATGCGAAGCCTGCGGTACATCGCTGAACGCCACCGACCTTATCAACCCAAAATCGACATTGAGCGGCAACCCTCCCGTGATGAAGGAAACCAAGCACTGGTACTTGCCACTCGATCAATATGAACCCTGGCTCAAGGAGTGGATTTTAGAAGGACACAAGGAATGGAAAAGCAATGTTTATGGCCAGTGCAAAAGCTGGATTGATGGGGGATTGAACCCACGCGCCGTTACCCGCGACCTCGATTGGGGCGTGCCTGTTCCGGTTGAAGGTGCCGATGGCAAAGTGCTTTACGTTTGGTTCGACGCGCCCATTGGATACATATCGGCCACCAAAGAGTGGACGCTCGAATGGGAAAAATGGTGGAAAGACCCCGAAACCCGCATGTTGCATTTCATTGGCAAAGACAACATTGTATTCCACTGCATCATTTTCCCTTCGATGTTGAAAGCCGAAGGAACCTACATTTTGCCCGAGAATGTTCCTGCCAACGAGTTCCTTAACCTCGAAGGCGATAAGATTTCGACCTCGCGAAACTGGGCAGTTTGGCTGCACGAATATTTGGACGAATTCCCCGGTAAGGAAGATGTGCTGAAATACGTTTTAACGGCCAACGCACCCGAAACAAAAGACAACGATTTTACCTGGAAAGATTTTCAAGCACGCAATAACAACGAATTGGTGGCCATACTCGGTAACTTTGTAAACCGCGCTTTGGTGCTTACCCAAAAATATTACAACGGCGTGGTGCCTGCCGCCGGCCAATT
>JAFGAF010000422.1 GCA_016933815.1 Prolixibacteraceae bacterium | reverse complement strand
TCTTCATTATTCTGAAACTGCTCAATTACTTTTTCCCTATCGGTGGTTTGACCTGTTAGCATACAATAACCCCATCCCCGCTTCTCAAATTCGGCTTTAAAAAGTTTCAAATGTGTAACAAACGATGAAAAGATCAACACCTTATGCTTTTCGGCCAACAAATTTTCGAGGTTGAGCAAAACCTGATCGAATTTTCCCGAACCAATTCCATCGAAATTCAACAAAGCAGGGTGATTCGACAATTGTCGCAAACGGGTCATGGCCTGTAGAATTACAAATGAAGAACCTGCTACACCCTTTTTTTCAATCTCGTTTAGTAAATGGCTCCTTACTGCCGACTTCTCTTTTTCATAAACCTCGGCCTGTTCATCGGTCATTTCGCAATAATAAACTTGCTCGGTTAGCAAAGGAAGTTCGGGAGCCACCTCTTCTTTTGTTCGCCGCAAAATAAAGGGTGAAATTATTTTTTGTAAGTGACGTTTCTTTTCTTCATCGTTATTCTTTTCGATTGGTACAATATAAGTATCCTTAAAAAACTTGACATTGCCCAATAGCCCTCTGTTCAAAAAATTAATTTGCGACCATAAATCCGACAAACTATTTTCAACCGGGGTACCGGTTAAAACCAATTTGTACATCGATTGTAATTCACAAACAGTTTGATAAGTTTTCGAACCTGCATTTTTAATGTACTGACTCTCGTCGAGTACAATATAATTGAACATCAACGAACTAAACAAATATGAATCATTCCTTATTGTTCCGTAGGTAGTAACAATAACATCAAATTTATTGATTAAAACGGCTAAACTTTTCATTTTTCGTCGCTGCATACCTACATAAGCGCAAACTTTTAACATTGGTGCAAACTTATTCATTTCATTTACCCAATTATGAACCAACGAAGTAGGCACCACAATTAGCGATGCTGGTCGAGCGTTTTCTACTTCGGCAAACAAAAGCCCCATTCCATTTTCATCGAAACGGCTTTCCGAAATATGCTTTTCGCCTTGTTCTTTCTGATCGAGCAAAATACTAATGGTTTGCAGCGTTTTTCCCAAACCCATATCGTCGGCCAAACATGCACCAAAACCATTCGCGGTTAAGATTTTCATCCACGAGTATCCGGTAAGCTGATAATCCCTCAATTTGGCTTTCAGGTTTTGTGGGGGAACAGCTAACTCAAACGAAATATTTTTAAGCTTATCGAAAGCCTTATCGAGCTCATCAACAACAACCCCGAAGCCTTCATTTATCATCCGATAATGATGCTTCGACACTTTTAAATTTTCATTCTTGCCTTTTAAAAAGTGAAATATATCGGAATACTTCTCAAACCACGCTTCGGGCAAAATCACAATTTGACCATTGGGCAAAACAAACTCACGTATTTTTTTAATGATATTGTTCTTAAAATGGATAAACGGAACATCAAATCCTTCGAGACAAACCACAGCATAAAGATCAAACCAATCGTTTTCGAGCTTGGCCTTTATGTTTAAATCGATACTGCCCGTGTAAAAAAAATTGTCGTTTGCCTGTTCAATTTGAATGTGGTTTTGCTGCAAATCGTCGGCATATTGATTGATCCAATTAATTGATTTATAACAATAAGTATTGTCAATTCCTTTATATGCGCTACTATACCTCAACTGATCGCCAATTAAGTCGAAGCCCCTTTCGGAGAAAAATGCTATTACCTGGCGTTCCCATTTAAAATCGCGGTAATGTTTATAAAACACATAACGCCCTCGATCATGCTTAAATTCCACTTCAACTTCGGCTTTTCTCCCGGCTTTAAACCTTTGATTGCCATACTTAAAAACAAGAATTAAAATAGGCTCCAGATTCAAGCCTTTTTCGATTCGAATAATTGCCTTTTTTTCCTGATCGACCTTAACAATATCGAAACCACTGGCTATCACCTCGTTACCCCCAACAATGTTTTTCACAAATGTTTTCAGGTACTTTTCGGTAACACTTTTTGGAATATCAATGTACTCTTTTTCTAAAAAAGGCAGTAAACGCTTTCCCGAAAATTCATCGAAATAAAACAATTGATTGTCAAGCACCATTCTACAAGGTGAGTTGGTGACAATAACCGGTTTTTTCTTAAAAATTTGCAATGGTTTTGAACGATAACTAATTTGAAGATTATAAGTAAATGAGTCACTATTTAAATCGAAATTAAAAACAGCACTGGCCACACCTTCAGTAATTTCTATTTCATCGTCGAAATGAATACTACTGTACTTGGCGCTTTTCCTATAAAGTTTAACATTATTTCGTCGAGCCAAATCGAGGCATGCAACTAATTGATTCTCCAAGAAAGGCATAACAAACTCATCGAAAAGTTTTTGATCAATATTTCGAAAAAAATCAGCAGTGCTTTTTCCTCTCGAGAACCTTTTAGTCAAATTTTCATCGCTATATTTATCAGTAAGTTTGATCAAATCTACTTCAAACTGACTGAATTGCTCTGTAATATTTTCAATATCGACAATATTAACTTGCGATACAACATCGAAGAATTCGCCATTGCAACTCTTCTTAATTAAAAAAGGCAATAAAATATTACCCAAAACCCTATGTTCGGTTAATCCTATTATGAATAAATCATCTGAGTTCAAAGTTTCCACTTGCCTGTATTCTTCAATTTTATAAATACTCTCCAATTTCTACAACCTAACCAAATAATGTACTGTTAAATTATATCCGGAAAAAAACTTCTAAAATAATAAAGGTTTCAAACAGCAACTTAAGTAAAACCCTTAAAATCGAAAAAAAAATAATTAATAGCGAACAAAATGCTTGATAGCCAAAAGATGATTATATTTTTGCAGGTTGAAAACAATAGTTGAAACAAAATCGAACTCGATGAACCGTATAGTTGACAAAGAATTTTTTTCGGAAAATGTTGTAAAGCTTGAAGTTGAAGCTCCGTTGATTGCCAAAGCCCGTAAGCCAGGAAATTTTGTAATCCTCAGGGTTTCGGAAAAAGGAGAACGCATTCCTTTAACCATTGCAGCTTCCGATGATAAAAAAGGCACCATTACGCTTATTGCTCAAAAGGTTGGGGTAAGTACCGAAAAATTAGCTAAAATGAATGTTGGCGACTGCCTTCACGATTTAGTTGGTCCGCTTGGCAAAGCAACCGAAATACATAAAGTTGGAACCATTTTAGCCTGCGGCGGCGGCGTTGGCGTTGCTCCCCTGCTTCCAATAGTTGAAGGTTTTAAAAAAGCCGGTAACCGTGTAATTTCGGTATTGGCAGCACGCAGCAAAGACCTGATTATTCTCGAAGACGAAATCCGTAAATGGAGCGACGAAGTAATTATTATGACCGACGACGGCTCATACGGACGTAAAGGTTTGGTAACACAAGGTGCCGAAGAAATCATTTTACGCGAGAAAGTTGACGAATGCGTTGCCATTGGTCCAGCAATTATGATGAAATTTACGGCACTGCTCACTAAAAAATACAACATCCCTACTCAGGCCAGCCTCAACTCCATTATGGTTGATGGTACCGGAATGTGCGGTGCTTGCCGTGTTACTGTTGGCGGAAAAACCAAATTCACCTGCGTTGACGGCCCTGAATTTGATGCGCACCAAATCGATTTCGACGAAATGCTGATGCGCCTTGGCGGATACCGCGAGGAAGAAAAAGCAGCCTATGAGCAGTATTGCAAAATCAACTAAACAGCAAAAAATGACAACTTTAGCAGAATATTTAAAAGAAAGGCGCGAACAGGAATGGCGTGCCGAACTTCGCAAAAAATTGAAAGGGAAAGAACGTACCGACATACCACGCGTACACATGCCCGAGCAAAACCCTAACGAGCGTGTAAAATATCAGAACATGGAGGTAAACTTGGGCCTCACCGAAGAACAAGCCCTTGTTGAAGCATCGCGTTGTATGGACTGCGCCAACCCAACCTGCATTGAAGGTTGCCCGGTATCAATTAACATTCCCGAGTTCATTAAGAATATTGAACGCAAAGAATATGGACTGGCAGCCCAAACACTTAAAATGACAAGCGCTTTGCCGGCAGTTTGTGGCCGTGTTTGCCCGCAGGAAAAACAATGCGAAGAACAATGTTTTTACACAACTAAATTAAAAAAAGACGCTATAGCCATTGGCTACCTCGAACGTTTTGCTGCCGACTGGGAGCGCGAAAGCGGCCAAATGTCGGTACCCGAATGCGCACCAGCTAACGGCATTAAAATAGCTGCCATAGGCTCAGGACCGGCATCGCTGTCGTTTGCCGGCGATATGGCCAAATTGGGTTACGATGTTACCGTTTTTGAAGCCTTGCACGAAATTGGTGGGGTTTTAAAGTACGGCATCCCCGAGTTCAGGTTGCCCAACAGTGTTGTTGATGTTGAACTCGATAACCTCAAACAAATGGGCGTTAAATTCGTCACCAACTTTATTGTTGG
>JAFGAF010000421.1 GCA_016933815.1 Prolixibacteraceae bacterium | reverse complement strand
TAAACCGTTCAATAAAATTGCAACAAAGTTGTACAAGCTTGTTATTTCATCAGTTGCATCTCATCAACCAAATGACTTGCACCCGCAAATTTGTCAATCACCCACATTACAAAACGAATATCGACATTGATACATTTTTGTAATTCGGGCTCAAAAACAATATCGCCACTCATTGCCTCCCAATTTCCGTCGAAAGCAATACCAATTAGCTCGCCGTTGGCATTAATCACTGGACTACCTGAATTTCCGCCTGTAATGTCGTTGTTCGATATGAAGCAAGTTGGCAACATTCCATTTTTATTGGCATATTGGCCAAAATCGTTCTCGTAATACAACTCTTTCAACCTTGGCCAAACATCAAACTCCCTGTCGCCAGGTATTTCTTTTTCAATATATCCGCTTAAAGTTGTATAATAATCGTAATAAACGCCATCGCGGGGTTCGTAACCACCAACAGTTCCGTAGGTTAGCCTCATTGTTGAATTGGCATTCGGATAAAAAGCTTTGTCGTTTTCCATTTCGAGCAAACCGGCCATAAATAAGCGATATCCTTTATCCAGCTTTTCTTTATCGTTCACATTAGCATTACGTGCCATCGACAGCTTGTTGAATATTTGGTTGGCAGCTTTAAAAACCGGATCTTTCTTCAATACTTTTGCACTTGGTTTTTTAAGAAATGCCATATAAGCATTGTAGTCGGCAAAAATGCTCTTTTTAAACAATTTTGCAGCCCAAACGCTGTAGTCGCCTTTGTATTTCTTTTCAATTTGCTGAATAAACATTGGATGATATTCTTTTGCAACATTTTGCACATAAACTTCGGTCAATGCAGCAACAATGCGCTCATCGGTTTGCGAATCATAATCTTTATAGAATGACTCGCCCCGCTTCATTAAACGTTCAACGGTACTGTTTAAACGATCGGCATTATCAATATTATCCAACACTGACGAGAACTGATAAGCAAGAGAAAATATTTCGGGACCCGACAAAAAAGCTTCGTAAATAAAATTCACAGCCTTATCGTCATCGATATTCCCGTAAGCTTCGTTAATTAATGACAATGCATTCGAGTATTCTGTTTGTCGTTCAGCATTTTTACTTAGCCAATCTTGAAAATTTTTCTCGACCTGCAATTTACGTTCAACTAAATCCAAACGTTCAATGCCCCGGTTTTGACCAATGCTGTATTTGTAATAATTTGAACTGCGCGCGTGTTTCGATGCATATTGAATGGTAGCAGCATCGCCGGTTGCCATGTATTCGCGAATAATTTTCAACTTTGGTTCCCTCGCTGTAATGCGGGTTGTATTTACCACATCCATAGTATATTTTACTCCATTGGCCGTTAAGTAGCGATTGGTTGACCCGGGATAACCCATTACCATTGCAAAATCGCCTTCGGTGTAACCTTTGAGCGAAATTGGGAAAAAATGCCTTGGCTGAAGAGGAATGTTTTCTTCGGAATATTCGGCCGGAGTTCCATCGGGCGCAGTATAAATCCGAAACATCGAAAAGTCGCCGGTATGTCGGGGCCACATCCAATTATCGGTATCGCCACCAAACTTTCCGATAAAATGAGGCGGAGCACCTACAAGTCTTACATCCCTATAAGTTTCATAAACGAATAAGATATACTGATTATCGTTAAAAAAAGGCTTAACAGTAGCATTGTAATGCGTGCTGTCGGTAGCTTCGTTTACGATAAGCGATATTTCGGCATTGATACTATCGAGCCTTTCCGACTCGTTCATATGGCCGTTCACTTTCGATAAAATCCTGTCGGTAACATCATCAACCTCAACCAAAAACGAAACGAACATCCCCTCGTTAGGAAGCTCATCGGACTTATTGGCAGCCCAAAAGCCATTTTTGAGGATATTTCGCTCTTCGCTTGAATGTTGTTGAATTTGGCCGTATCCGCAATGGTGATTGGTAAGAAAAAGGCCCTGATCGGACACCAGCTCGCCGGTACATGATCCTCCGTTTAGCGAAATAACCGCATCTTTCAGGCTTGAACTGTTTATGCTGAATATATCTTCGGCTGTAAGTTTTGCACCTAATTTGTGCATTTTTTCAATTTGTACTTTATTCAGAAAAGAAGGAAGCCACATTCCCTCGTCGGCTTTAACAGCAAGGCCAATAACAAGCATTGCCATCAACAAAATTGATTTGTATAATTTCATAAGCAAAATAAATTCGTTATTCAGGAAACAAACCTTAAGCGAGTTTTCTGATTATTAACATTATCGTGTAATTGAATTGGTATTCGAAAAGCTGCAAATATAGATTATTCTTTTAAGCCATAAAATGCAAACCGATACTGTTTTTACGAGAATAAGCATGTTTTATAACCAAATAACCAACATTTATAAGGTTCCGAAGCTCGCAAAGCGGTAGCGAGACTGTGGTTTTCTTGTAAAGATCTTCTGTTTCGTTATAAATGGTCCAAAGCCGATCATAAGCCCTTTTCAACCTAACTTCGCTGCGAACAATACCCACATAAACACTCATAATTTGTTGAACCTCTTTGAGGCTTTGTGTTATGAGCACCATTTCTTCGGGATGCGAAGTACCTTCATCATCCCAATCGGGTATGCTATTGTTAATTATTACCTCGTTGATAAGTTTTAAAGCATCTTTCACTGCCCAATCGGCATACACAAGGGCTTCGAGCAAACTATTTGAAGCCAACCTGTTGGCACCGTGCAAACCGGTATTGGCAGTTTCGCCTGCCGCATAAAGGTTTTTGATTGAGGTACGGCCATTGGTATCGACCTTAACGCCACCGCAAACATAATGGGCTGCAGGTATCACCGGAATGGGATCTTTGGTGATATCGATATTTAACGACAAGCATTTTTGATAAATATTTGGAAAATGATCGGTTAAAGCTTTCGGATCGAGGTGGGTACAATCGAGCAAAACGTAATCGTCGCCACGGGTTTTAACCTCGTTATCTATTGCGCGAGCCACAATATCGCGGGGAGCAAGGCATCCGCGGCTATCGTACTTATGCATAAATTCTTTTCCATCGATTGTTTTCAGAATACCACCAAAACCGCGCATTGCCTCTGTTATAAGATAAGCAGGTTTTTCGCCCGGATTGTATAACGAAGTAGGATGAAATTGCACAAATTCCATGTTATCAACTATGCCTTTAGCACGATAAGTCATTGCAATGCCATCGCCTGTTGCAGTTACAGGGTTTGTTGTGTTGCTGTACAAATTTCCGGCACCACCGGTGGCTAAAAAGGTGAACTTCGACAAATAAGTGCCTACCTTACCGGTTTTCACGTTTAACACATAAGCTCCGTAACACTCGGTATCGGCATGATGACGCTTAACCAATTGCCCGGTATGATGTTGCGTAATCAAATCGATGGCAAAATGATGCTCGAGTACAGTAATGTTCGGTGTTGAATTAATTTTTTCGACCAAAGCCCTTTGAATTTCAAAGCCGGTATTGTCCTTATGATGTAAAATACGATGCTCTGAATGACCGCCTTCTTTGGCCAAATCGTAATTACCTGTTTCGTTTTTATCGAAGTTGGCTCCCCAGTTAATTAATTCTTTGATCAGATGAGGAGCATCGGAGACAACTTTACGAACAACATTCTCTTCGCACAAGCCGGCTCCGGCTATCAGTGTATCTTCAATGTGTTTGTCGAAGTTATCGCCCGGATCGACTACAGCGGCAATTCCACCCTGGGCATATATTGTATTACTGTCGTTTAATGTAGCTTTGGTTACGATGGTTACTTTTCCGTGTTCAGAAGCTTTAATGGCCATCGACAAACCTGCCAGGCCCGAACCAATAATTAAAAAATCGCTTGTTTTACGCATCATTCCGGCATAAATGTAATGCTTTGGGACTTTGCTCCCTAGGCTTAATAATAAATTGGCGTAAAAATAATCTTTTTAGTTTTGGAAAGCAAAAGGAGCATAAAATATGATTGATATGTTCAAAAAAAAACCATTAGAGAAAGCTCTGCTCATTGAAAAACCGTCAATGAAAAAACCCGGCTACCATTACAGCAACCGGGCTTTTCGATATGACAATTTAATAACTTTTCTTATTCTTTTACAATGGCTTCCATGGCTTCCATGGCTTCGCGCAACTCGGCACCTACCATTTCAACTTCGTGGAAACGGATGGCATCATTCACCAAAATAAGCTCTTTGTTGTCAACATGAGCATCTTTGCCTTCGTTGAAGTTTTTACCAATCACGTTGGTATCGATACGGCTCATAAAATCGGCCAACAGAGGGCGAGCAGCATGGTCGAACAAGTAACAGCCATACTCAGCAGTATCGGAAATTACGCGGTTCATTTCGAATAATTTTTTACGTGCAATGGTATTGGCAATCAGCGGAGTTTCGTGCAACGACTCGTAATAAGCACTTTCGGCTTTGATACCTGTTTCGGTCATTACTTCGAAAGCCAATTCGACACCTGCTTTTACAAAAGCAACCATTAAGGTACCGTTATCGAAATATTCTTGCTCTTTGATTTTCATATCACCGGCAGGAGTTTTCTCGAAATCGGTTTCGCCAGTTGCAGCACGCCAGGTAAGTAAGTTTTTGTCACCGGCTTTCCAATCTTCCATCATGGTCGATGAGAAAGTTCCGTCCATAATATCGTCCATGTGCTTTTCGAACAATGGACGCATAATATC
>JAFGAF010000420.1 GCA_016933815.1 Prolixibacteraceae bacterium | reverse complement strand
CCTAACTCAATTCCTTTCTTCTTTCCCAAACTTTCGCTATTTTCACGCCACATTTTTTTACATCTTGACCAAATGATCAACGATACATTACAACATAAGGCCATGCGCAGGCGATTGGTAGAAACCATTGCTGAAAAAGGAATTACCAACCGTGCTGTAATCGATGCCATTGGCCGAATTCCCCGGCATTTGTTCATGGAAAGCGGCTTTATTAAGTTTGCTTACAAAGATCAGGCATTTCCCATTGGAGCCGGGCAAACCATTTCGCAACCCTATACCGTGGCTTTTCAAAGCCAGTTGTTAAATGTGAAAGCTAACGACAAAATACTTGAAGTGGGAACCGGCTCGGGTTATCAGGCAGCAGTGCTCATTGAGTTGGGTGCGCAGGTTTTTACTATCGAACGGCAAAAGGAGCTGTATGTTAAAGTGCAGCAATTGTTGCCAACCATAGGTTATCATCCGCGCTTTTTTTATGGCGATGGTTACAAGGGGCTTCCAACTTACGGGCCATTCGATGGCATTATTGTAACTGCCGGTGCACCTTATATCCCCGATGATTTGAAACTACAGTTAAAAGTGGGGGCCCGACTGGTGATTCCTGTCGATAATGGTGCCACGCAGGTAATGGTAGTTATTGAGCGCAGGGGTGAAAACGAATTCGATGAGCAACATTTTGGAAACTTTAGCTTTGTTCCTTTGTTAAAAGGTACTGAGTAATATTGAAGCGATTTTTAGAAATTATTATTGTATGAAGACAGAAGTTTTTGCATTTAACCCAATACAAGAGAACACATTTGTAGTTTACGACGAACAATCGGGCGAGTGTGCCATAGTCGATCCGGGCTGTATAAACGACAACGAGTTTGAAATCCTCAAAGGCTTTATTTCAGCCAACGATTTAAAACCGGTGAAATTGGTAAATACCCATTGTCATTTCGACCATATTTTGGGTGTTGAACGTTGTCGTGCCGAATGGAACCTGAAGTGGGAAGCACACCCTGCCGATGCTTTCTTGGTGAGTAACGCACAGGTACAAGCTGCCATGTTTGGCGTGAGCATTGCACCAATACAGGCTGCCGACACTGCTCTTGCCGATGGTGCCGAAATTAAAGTGGGCAATGCTGTTTTAAAAGCCATTCATGTTCCGGGTCATTCGCCGGGCAGTATTTGCTTGTTTCACAACGAAAGTAAAACATTGCTGGCTGGCGATGTGCTTTTTAGGGGCAGTATAGGCCGTACCGACTTGCCTCGAGGCGATTACGATACGCTGATTAATGGCATAAAGGAAAAATTGTTTGTCTTGCCCGACGATGTAAAAGTATATCCGGGTCATGGCCCTTCGACCTCCATTGGGTTCGAAAAGGCCAATAACCCGTTTTTACAGTAATATACTTTTTAATTGCAGCTTACTTATTCAACAGGTCGTATTACAAATGAATACGTGTACTGTTTGTCGTGCAAGCGGTACTGACGCAATGCTTGTGCACCCCAGCTGTTGTTGCCGCCAACACCCATTTGATCTAAATCGATATTAACAAACAAGCTGTTCCTTTTCTTAACATCGATTGGGTGTTGTTGTTTTTTTGTAAGGCCCGGGTCGAGGTCTTCATCGGAATTGTTGCGGGCATTAAAACAAAAGGGGCCGCCAAAACCTTCAACCAATAAACCTTTGCCATTGTTGTTGGTAAAGGCAACTTTGCGCACATCGGTACGGTAGCCGTTTTCTTGCGGGCGCGAATAATCAAAATTTAAGTCTTCAACTTTGCTGTTGTATTGCCCGATAAACGCCGAAGTTTTGCGGTCGTTGTAATTTTCCCAGGGGCCGCGGCCATAATAATCAACATTTTCAAATTCAACAGGCAGTTGCATTTTAAGTCCAAAGCGTGGCAGCTCGGGCAAATTCAATTCGCCCATGTCGATACTGGCTGTTACTTTTACCGATGCATCGTTTTGAATATTGTAGGTTAAAGTATAATCAACATCGAGACCAAGAAATTTGTAGCTGGCAATAATTTGAACGCCTTGGTCGGTTTGCTCTCCAACAGTAACCGAAATGGTTCGCATGTTGTTGTCGGCAGTGCGCCAAATATTGAGCCTCGAAGGCATGTGGTTGCCAAAATCGTTATCGATGGGTGCACGCCAGAAATTGGCCCTCAATTGGTCGGTAATGAGCCATTGCCCCTTGTGGAAATAATTGGTCAATTTACCCGAACGCAAGTCGATACGGCCGCTGGTAGCGCCACTTTCGAAACGCAATTCCCTGTCGTTCTTGGTAATAATAAGTTCGCCCGAAGGGGTGTTGTTTGTGAAATAGTTGTTTTTATCAAAGGCGAATTGCTCGCTGGCCACAACGTGTCCCTTTTCAATCAAATCGTTTGCTTTTTGCTGCAGGGCTTCAACGGTAACAAAATATTCGTTGCCTGCTTTGAATGCTATTTCGGGCAGATCGAGTTGGATGTTAGTTGTTTTTAAAGGGGCACCTTCGGCTGTAAAAGTATTCTGGGCAATTAATTTGCCGTTTTCAAAAAGTTTCCAAACGTAATCGTATTCATTAAGGTTGGTGAACAAATTGTGGTTTTGAAATGCAATTATCCCTTTTTCAATATCAACTGCTTTGAACCAGATGGGTTGATAAACTTTTTTAACCTCGTGTATTCCCGGGTGAATGGTTCGGTCGGGGTTTACCAGGCCGTTGTTGCAGAAGTTCTCGTCGTGTGTCCAACGGTAACCTCCCAGGTCGCCGCCGTAAATCCAGTATTTTTTGCCTTCAAAATTGAAAGCTTCCAAGCCTTGGTCAACCCAGTCCCAAATAAATCCGCCTTGCAGAATTGGGTATTTCATAAAAATATCCCAGTATTCCTGAAAATTGCCTGTGCTGTTTCCCATTGAGTGTACGTATTCACATTGAATAAATGGTCGGTAACTATCGGGGTTTTTGGCATATTCTTCGCAACGTTCGGGCGAATCGTACATGGGGCAAACAATATCGGTAAATTGGTTGCCGTATGTGCGTTCGAACTGAACGGGGCGTTTGGCTTTGTCGTTGTTCTTAAGCCAATTGTATGTAGCTTCGTAGTTGGGGCCAAAATCGCTTTCATTACCCAGCGACCACACAATTACGCAAGCGTGGTTTTTATCGCGTTCGAACATGCGTATGGTACGGTCGAGCAGTTGTTCCTTCCATTCGGGAATAAACGACGGGTGGCGGCTTCGGTCGAATCCGTCGAGTCCGTGTGTTTCGATATTGGCTTCGTCAACAACATAAAGGCCGTATTTGTCGCACAGCTCGTAAAATTCGGGTGCCTGTGGGTAATGGCTGGTGCGCACGGCATTCAGGTTGTATTGCTTCATTAGTTGAATGTCCTTTAATCGAGTTTCGCTGTCGAGGTAGTGACCATATTTTTCGTGGTGCTCGTGCAGGTTGGCTCCTTTAATAACAATGGGTTTTCCGTTTACAAGCAATTGTTTGTTTTTAATTTCGATTTTGCGGAATCCTATGTGGCTTACGGCAGCCTCGATGGTATTCGCATCGGCATTCTGAAGCTCAACATTTACTTTGTAAAGGTGTGGATATTCGGCACTCCATTGCAGGGGCTTGCTGACTTTTTGGCTGAACGAAACTTTTTGTTCGCCTTTTCCGTTAAAAGGTTTTACTGCAAGCTTTTTTGAAAGTATTTTTTTGTTGTTGGCATCAAGTAAAGTAACAACAATATTGTGTTTTTGGCTTTTATTGGTGTCGAAACTGCGGATATCTATTTCGGCATTGAAGATCCCGTTTTGGTATTGCTCATCGAGGTCGGCAACCAATGTATAGTCTTCGATTGAAACTTTTGGTCGCGCAATTAAGAACACGTCGCGTTCAATGCCGCCCAAACGCCAAAAGTCCTGATCTTCGATGTAAGAAGCATCGCTCCATTTAAAAACTTGCATGGCAATGGTGTTTTTGCCGGGTTTCAGGAGTTGGGTAATGTTGAACTCGGCAGGTACTTTGGCCACTTTTGAGTAGCCAACTCTTTCGCCATTTACATAAATTGTTGCAGCACCCGATATCGATCCAAAGTGTAAAATAATTTCTTTTCCATCGAAGTTTTTATTTAGGTCGAATGTTTTTCGATAGGTGCCAATGGGTAAATCGTTGTTATCGACATAAGGTGGGTTTTTAGGGAAAATATAAGGTACATTGGTGTAAACAGGCACACCAAAACCTTGCATTTCCCAACTGCCGGGCACTTCAATGTTGTCCCACGCCTGATCGTTAATGCTTGCGCTGTAAAAATCAACCGGGCGATCGGCAACTTTCTCAGCAAAGTTGAACTTCCATGTGCCATTCAATAGCTGAATATTTGTGTTTTGTGCTAATTTTTCGGCGCCTGCAAGTTCAATGCTTTCGGCTGCTACAAAAAAAGCGCGTGGGGCTTCTTTTCCTTCTTCAATAAGTTGCGGTTTTTCCCAAAAATTTGTTTGGGCAAGAATGCTCATCGAATAAACAAGCATAAATAACAAAAGTGTTTGTTTCATTGTACAATTAGTTTTAGTAGTTATTTGATCAGCGTAAAAATATCGATTTTTTTTGATTTAGCCTTGAATAACTTTTTGTTGAACAAATGTTGGGATTACAATCCGATCAAAATCATTTTTTTCAAATACAAATCGCCTATCTTTGCACCATTATTTAATCAAAAAAAACTCATACGGTGATAAAGAACGATAAATTTGGGTGGCGTCATATTGGCCCCCGTTCGCACGAGATCGATGAAATGTTGAAAACCATCGGCATTGAAACCATGGATCAATTGATTGAACAAACTGTACCTGAGAATATTAGGTTGAAGGAGCCGCTTAAAATGGGCCCCGGACTAACCGAGCGCCAATACTATCGCAAAATTCACGATCTGGCTCAAAAAAACAAAGTATTCAATACCTACATTGGCATGGGGTATTACGATACCATTACCCCGGCGGTAATTTTGCGCAACGTGTTCGAGAATCCCGTATGGTACACTTCGTACACTCCCTATCAGGCCGAGATATCGCAGGGCAGGCTCGAAGCTTTGCTTAACTACCAAACAATGGTGTGCGATTTTACCGGTTTGCCACTGGCAAACGCTTCGCTGCTCGACGAGGCAACTGCTGCTGCCGAGGCCATGATTATGATGTACAATACCCGTACCCGCGATCAGAAAAAAAACAATGCCAACGTGCTACTTGTCGATGAAAAAATGTGGCCGCAAACCATCGATGTGTTGTACACACGCGCCGAACCCCTTGGTATTGAACTTAAAATTGAAGGATTCAAAAATTTTGGCTTCAACGATAAGGTTTTTGGCGTTTTAGTACAATATCCCAATTCCGAAGGCAGTATTGAAGATTATACGGCCTTGGTTGAAACTGCCCATAAAATTGAATGCAAAGTTGCTGTTGCTGCTGATTTGCTCAGCTTGGCATTATTGACACCACCGGGCGAATGGGGCGCCGATATTTGTTTGGGAAGCTCGCAGCGTTTTGGTGTGCCAATGGGTTATGGTGGCCCTCATGCTGCATTTTTTGCTACCAAAGATGAATTTAAGCGCAATTTACCCGGCCGTATAATTGGCATTACCAAAGATGCCAACGGCAAACGTGCCTTGCGTATGGCACTGCAAACGCGCGAACAACATATAAAACGCGAAAAAGCAACTTCGAATATTTGTACTGCGCAGGCATTGCTGGCTACTATGGCAGGTTTTTATGCTGTGTACCACGGGCCGCGCGGCATTTACAGCATTGCTGCCCGCATACACGCCATAGCCGATTATCTTTCGGCTGAAATCGAAAAGCTTGGCTACAAGCAGCTTAATGAATATTTTTTCGATACCATTCGTTTCAGTATGCCCCGCCACGTTAAAGTTGAAGACATTGAGTGGCTATCGGTTGAGTTGGAAATGAATTTCAGGTATTTCCCCAATGGTGAAGTGGGCCTCAGTATCGACGAAACTACCAACATCGACGATATTAACTGGATTTTGGAAGTGTTTGCCAAAGCGGCTAACTGTAAAGTGCCCAAGTGTACTGCTTATCCGGGCGAAAGGTCTATCAATCAAGATTTTGCTCGTACAAGTTCATTCTTACAACACGAGGTTTTTAACAGCTATCGTTCCGAAACCGAAATGGTTCGCTATATCAAACGACTCGAACATCGCGATATTTCACTTACTCATTCAATGATTTCGTTGGGTTCGTGCACCATGAAACTAAATGCAGCCACCGAAATGCTTCCCTTAAGCTGGATCGAATTCAACGGCATTCACCCTTTTGTGCCTAAAAATCAGGCCATGGGTTACCAAATAATGATGGAAGAATTGAAAAGCGATTTGGCAAAAATTACCGGTCTCGAAGATGTGAGCTTAATGCCCAATTCGGGAGCAGCCGGCGAGTATGCCGGTTTGATGGTGATTATGGAATACCACAAAAGCCGCGGCGAGGGTCACCGAAAGGTTTGTCTGATCCCTTCGTCGGCACATGGAACCAACCCTGCAAGTGCTGTAATGGCAGGAATGGAAGTGGTGGTTACGCCTTGCGATGAGCGCGGAAACATCGATGTTGAAGCACTTAAACAAAAAGCCCAAGAACACAAGGACGACTTGGCTGCATTAATGATTACCTACCCATCGACACACGGTGTTTTTGAGGCTTCGGTGGTTGAGGTTTGTGAACTTATTCATCATTTTGGCGGTCAGGTTTATATGGATGGAGCCAATATGAACGCTCAGGTAGGCATCACCAATCCGGGCATTATTGGCGCCGATGTGTGCCATTTAAATCTGCATAAAACTTTTGCCATACCACATGGTGGCGGTGGCCCGGGTGTTGGCCCCATTGCAGTAGCTGCGCATTTGGTCGAATTTTTGCCATCGCACCCGGTTATGAATAACGGACACGTGGGCTTGCATGCCGTTTCGGCAGCTCCGTGGGGCAGTGCTTCGGTGTTACCCATTACTTATGGCTATATAAAAATGCTTGGTGGCGACGGTCTGCGCAAAGCAACCGAAGTGGCCATCCTGAATGCAAACTACATTGCTCATCATTTAAAGGACAATTACGGTATTTTATACACCGGACAAAACGGAAGGGTAGCGCACGAGATGATTCTCGAATGCCGCCATTTGAAACAAACATCGGGAATAAGCGAAATTGATATTGCCAAGCGTTTAATGGATTATGGTTTTCATGCACCTACGCTGTCGTTTCCTGTTCATGGTACGCTTATGGTTGAACCAACCGAAAGTGAGTCGAAGCGCGAACTTGACCGATTCATTGAAACGATGAACAGTATTTATGCTGAAATAAAAGAGGTTGAAAGTGGTTCCGCCGATAAAACCGATAATGTTTTGAAAAATGCTCCGCACACGCAGGACATGATTGTGGTTGACGAATGGGAACATGCCTACCCACGTACAAAAGCTGCTTTCCCGTTGAAATGGATACGTGAAAATAAATTTTGGCCTTTTGTAACGCGGGTCGACGATGCTTATGGCGACCGAAACCTGATATGTGCATGTCCGCCAATCGAAAACTACCAATAATCAATTGATTTTTAATTCTAACTATTAATTATATGAAGTACAGAAAATTAGGACGAACCGGATTCGAAATATCCGAAATCAGTTTGGGAACCTGGCAGGTAGGTGGAAAATGGGGTGCCCCTTTCGATCACGCCAATGCCGATAGAATACTGAATGCTGCTGTTGATAATGGTATAAATTTTATTGATACAGCCGATGTTTATGGCGACGGGGGAGGCGAGAGCGAACAAGCTGTTGGTAGGTTGGTTCGCAGCCGTTCAGAACAAATTTATGTGGCAAGCAAGTGCGGACGCCGTTTAAACCCGCATGTTAACGAAAGTTATACTCCGCAGGCCCTGCGCGGTTTTGTTGAGGCCAGCCTTAAAAATATGGGCATCGAAGCCATCGATCTTATTCAATTGCATTGCCCGCCAACGCAAGTTTATTATCGTCCCGAAATTTTTGCCGAATTCGACAAGCTGATTGCCGAAGGTAAAATTCGTAAACTGGGCGTTAGTGTCGAAAAGGTTGAAGAGGCATTAAAAGCCATTGAATATGAAAATGTTGATACTGTTCAAATTATTTTTAACATGTTTAGGCAACGGCCTGCCGAATTGTTTTTTGAACAGGTTAAAAAACGCAACATTGGAGTTATTGCCCGTGTACCCTTAGCCAGTGGTTTGTTAAGCGGAAAATTTAACAAGCAAACAAGCTTTTTGCCGGGCGATCACCGTACGTTTAACCGTAATGGAGAAGCTTTCGATAAAGGCGAAACCTTTTCGGGAATTGACTACAACACCGGTGTCGATGCTGTTGAAGAGCTCAAAAAAGCATTTCCGGGCGAAAATATGGCTCAATTGGCTTTGCGTTGGATATTGTCATTCAACGAGGTTAGCTGTGTTATTCCGGGAGCTTCAAGCCCCGATCAGCTGATGGCCAATATTGAAGCATCGGGAACATCTGCTTTAAACCAGTCTCAAATCGAAACGGTTAAAGCAATTTACACCAAGAGCATAAAGCCACTTGTGCATCATTTGTGGTAACTATAATTTGGTGTTGCTTACAAAGGCTATTTTCTTGCTGCAAGGCGACCAGTTGAACACGTTCATCGATCCCTGGCCTCCGTACAAGTAAGCAATAACCTTAGGCTCGCCGCCATCGACCGGCATCAAACGGATGTAAACCTGTTTGTAAAATGGATGGTCGTCGGCGGCGATTTCTTTGTTGTACGATATAAAAACCAGCCATTTGCCATCGGGCGAAACATGCGGAAACCAGTCGTTCAGCTCATCGAAAGTGAGTTGCTCTTGCTCGCTGCCATCGGCTTTCATACGCCATATTTGCATCGTACCGGTACGAGTCGAGTTAAAGTAAATGTATTGGCCGTCGGGCGAATATTCCGATCCGTCGTCGAGGCCGGATGCGTTGGTTAGCTGTTCTTCCTCGCGGGTAAGCAACGATATGCGGTAAATGTCGAGATGATCGGCTTGGTTGCGCCCTGCCGTGTAAACAAGGTATTCGCCATTGGGCGAAAAACCGTGCAGGTACGAAGGTGCTTCGGCTGTGATGCGATCGGGGGTGCCGCCACCGGCCGGAATAACATAAATAAGCGATTGCCCTTCGGGATGCTCACTGTGGTCGCTCAACCCCATCCACTTACCATCGAACGACAATACATGGTCGTTGTTATTGTTTTGGCAAATGCCGGTCTCAATTTGCTGAAAAAGCGATGTATTCAAATCGAATGCGAAAATTTTCCCTTCGCTGTTGTAAACCAGTGTTTTGCCGTCGGGCGACCAGTTGGGTGCCTGTAACGAAAGTGGTGAGCTGTGTACTATTTCACGTTTGCCGTTTTCAACTTCCATCAGTTCAATATGGCTGCCAATGTAATCGCGGTAAGGAACAAAACCTTCGTCGGCCGGAAAAATTAACCTAACATTATCAAATACAGCTTCCTCGGCAACATCGTTCTCGTGCGAGCAGATAAAAATACCCACATAGGCTTCGTTGGCCAAACTGAGTTCGCTAACATCAATGCTGGTAAAAATCTCGCCTTCAATTGCTGTCGATAGTATAAATTTGTTGCCTTTACGTTCGAGTTGAATGATATTTGGAGCAACAGCAGCCGATTTTACTTCTTCGGTTTCGGCTCCGTCTTTTTGCCTGTATTGTAACGAGGTAAGTCCGTCGCCATGTATTACGCCATTAATGTGAGCCGATGCGCCGTTTAATGATTCGCGAACCATAATGCCCACTTTGCGATGCGCATTTACCCCTTGTCCAATAAAGCGTACACGTGCCCTAAGAATAAAATCTCCGGCAATTTTATTGTGTACAAAGAAAAACTGATCGCTGTTGGCCCAAATGTTTTCTCCTCCACCTTTTAGCAGGTATTCGCCATTTTGAGCATTATATACTATTTTGCCTTTAATTTTGGGCTTACCTACGTTTGTGCTTTCCGAAAATATTCCATTATCGGTAGCGTTGTTGCACGATATGTTCATTAATATAAAGAGTGAAAAAATTAGTAAATTTGAAAGCATCGAAAAACCATGCTTCGATTTGTTACTTTTTGTATTTTTTGTCATAATGCCAAACTTTTATTATTGCACAATTTAAAACATCTGTTGAATATTTTGATCAAAGCATCAAAATTGTACAACAAATGGATAAAATCAGTCATACTTGATGGTGTTTTCTCTTTGATTTTGCAAGCTCAATTTATTATCTTTCGACGTTTTAATACAGATGATGGAAAAAGTTATTAAAGTAGGAATAATTGGTTATGGCTTATCGGGTCGTTATTTCTTTGCTCCTTTTATTAATCATTACAAGGGTTTTCAACTTTTTGCTTTTTGTTCGTCGCAAACCGAAGCAATTTCAACTGATTATCCCAATGCAGCAATTTACGAGCAGCCCGATGAATTATTTAGTTCAGGTGAAATTGATTTGCTAATAATTGCTTCGCCCAATCATACCCATTACAGTTATGCCCGTAAAGCCATTTTGGCCGGTAAACATGTTATTGTTGAAAAACCTTTTACCATTACATCAAACGAAGCTCGTGAATTAATTGAACTGTCGGAACAAAATAAAGTAGTATTAGCTCCTTTTCATAACCGCCGTTGGGATGGTGATTTCATGACAGTAAAAAATATAATTGAAGAGGGCAAGTTGGGGCAGGTGCTCGATTTTGAATCGCACTTCGACAGGTACCGGCCAATGTACGAAAGGGCACCATGGAAAAACGAAGCCATTAAAGGCAACGGTGTACTTTACGATTTGGGTCCTCATTTAATCGATCAGGCTTTGGTGCTGTTTGGAATGCCCGAAGCCCTTTATGCTAATATTAGGGTGCAGCGCATCGATGGG
>JAFGAF010000419.1 GCA_016933815.1 Prolixibacteraceae bacterium | reverse complement strand
GCCGATTTTGTATCCATTTTTGATGAATTATTGTCTAAATTCGTTGAATCCTTTTCTAAAAATATCGAATACCAACCCCGGTATGCTTGTCATTAAAGATAGTTTTGCTGTGTTGATAAAAATAAAAAAAAATGGACGACAAGACATTACGAAAATACCAGATAAGACTCATTGTTTTGGGTATTGGTGCTTTTTTGATGATAGCATTTCTCGTATTTCTGTTTATTTTTTATTAATCCGTGTAAATTGCTAAAGCCGGGTTGAATCAACACCTAAGTTATTTAACTGAAACCTAATTAATAATTATGAAGCATTTAACCATTTTTACACTGATCCTATTTGGAACTTTGGCACTGGCAGCTCAAAACATTAAAGTTACCGGGGCTGTAAGTGATCAATCGGGCGATTTGTTGCCGGGGGTTACCATTTTGGAAAAAGGCACCACCAACGGAACAGTTACCGATAATGAAGGGAACTACTCCATTGTGGTTCGTCCGGGAGCCACCCTCAAATTCTCGTTTGTAGGGTACAAGCCTTACGAAGAAGCGCTTAATAACCGTACTTTGCTCAATGTTACGCTAAGCGAAGATGTGGTTGGACTCGAAGAGGTTGTTGCCATTGGATACGGTTCAACCCGTAAAGGCGATTTAACCGGTTCGGTTGCGAACGTAAACAGCGACGACTTTAATGTTGGTCTGATCAGCTCACCTGCACAACTTGTAAACGGCAAGGTGTCGGGGGTTCAAATAATGAGCTCAGGCGGTTCGCCTACAGCCGGTACTACCATACGTATTCGGGGCGGGGCATCGCTTAATGCCAGTAACGATCCGCTTATTGTGCTCGATGGTGTGCCGCTCGAACCCGGTGGAATTAGTGGAAACAGCAACAATTTTTTAAGCCTCATTAATCCTAACGATATCGAAAGCATGACCATACTCAAAGACGCATCATCGACGGCGATTTATGGTTCGCGCGCCTCAAACGGGGTAATCATTATCACCACCAAAAAAGGCGGCGAGGGGTTAAAAGTTACCTTTACTACATCCAATTCGGTTCAATTAAAAACTAAATTGGCCGATATGCTCAGCCGCGATGAATTTGTTGATGTTGTTCAACAAATGGGCTCCGACAGGCAAAAATCGTTACTTGGCAATGAAAATACCAACTGGAACAACGAAATTTATCAGCCGGCATTCGGAACCGATAATAACATCAGTGTTTCGGGCAATGTACTTCACATACCTTTTCGTTTGGCTGTGGGTTACTACACCCAAAACGGAATTGTAACAAGCGATAATGCAACACGCGAAACGCTGAACCTTTCGCTGTCGCCATCGTTTTTCGATAAGCATTTGCAGCTGAACTTTAATCTTAAAGGCTCATTAAATCAAAACCGTTTTGCCAATACCTCGACAATTTGGGGAGCAGCAACTTACAACCCAACCATACCGGTTTATTCGGGCAACGAGGCCTTTGCCGGCTACACCGAGGCTGCCGACAACAGCGGAACGCCTATTACACGTGCTGTGCTCAACCCTGTTGGTTTACTGTCGCAATACAATTCGAGCAGCGATGTTAGCAGGTTGATTGGTAATATCGATGTTGATTATAAAATGCATTTTTTGCCCGAGCTGAAGGTTCATGCTACTCTCGGCTACGATTATGCTAACGGAATGGGAACCGTTGATGTGCCGGTTGAGGCAGCGCAGTTTTTTACTTCGGGAGGTCGAAAATATTCATATGGCCCTCAACAAAAAAGCAACAAATTGCTCACTACCTATTTAAATTACAACAAAGCCATTGAAGCCATTAACAGCACCATTGACGTTACAGCCGGTTACGATTACCAATTTTGGAAAAGTACAAGCGAGGCTTACAATGAGCTTAATGTTGCCGGCGAAAGTCAGTCGTCGGTTGCAGCAAGCGATGCCCGTCATGCATTAATCTCGTTTTACGGACGTTTAAATTACACCTTAGCTTCAAAATACATGCTTACTGCAACCATTCGCCGCGATGGTACGTCGAGGTTTAGCGAAAATAATCGTTGGGGGCAATTTCCCTCGGTTGCATTGGCTTGGAGGCTTTCCGAAGAATCGTTCCTAAAAAACATCGATGTGCTTAGCAACCTCAAAATAAGGGCAAGTTATGGTATTACCGGTCAACAAGAAGGAATTGGCAACTATGGTTATCTGCCTGTTTATACAATTAGTCAAACGGGTGCCGAATTTCTTTTTGGCGACACTTTTTATTATACCTACCGCCCCGAAGCTTACATCTCGAACCTGAAGTGGGAAACAACCACAGCTTACAATTATGGCTTCGATTTTGGTTTCTTTAACGAAAGGCTTTCGGGTAGTATCGATTATTATACCCGACAAACAAAGGACCTTTTGGCAAGGGTGCCTGCTGCAGCCGGTACCAATTTCGATAAAACCATTCTTACCAATGTGGGGAATGTTGATAGCGAGGGACTTGAATTTTCGTTAAATGCCGTACCTGTCAGCACTAACGATATTATCTGGGAAATGAGTTTTAACGGCACATGGATGCAACAAACCATCAAAAACCTGTCGATGGTCGAAGGGGGCGAAATTACCAATACCCTTGCAGGCCCTTCAATCGATAGTTACAACTTTCAGGTGCTTACCGAAGGTTATGCCCCTTACATGTTTTATGTATATCATCAATTGTACGATCAAAATGGTAAACCAATCGAAGGGGCTTATGCCGATGTTACCAAAGACGGGCAAATTAATTCCGACGATTTGTATCGCTACCATTCACCGGCTCCCGATTTTATTTTGGGATTCAGTACTTCGATAAGGTACAAAAAATGGAACCTTAGCACAAGCTTACGTGCCAATATTGGCAACTATGTTTACAACGGAATGGCAATGAATGCCGGTGCTTTCAATACCATGTCGTACAACGATTATCAGCTGAATAACCTGCACAGCAGCTATCTCGAAACAGGCTTTCATTCAAGGCAATATCTTTCCGATTATTATGTCGAAAATGCGTCGTTCCTAAAAGTCGACAACTTGTCGTTAAGCTACAATGCAGGCAGGCTTGCCAATTTGTTTTCGCTCAATGTGGCTGCAACCGTGCAAAATGTTTATACACTAAGCAATTACACAGGTGTCGATCCCGAAGTTCCAAGCGGAATGGATGTTTCATTTTATCCGCGTCCAAGGATTTTTTCATTGAGTGTTGGCATCGAATTTTAACCTGAAAATATAATGAAAATGAAGAGTTTACGAAATATAATACTGATGGTTGGTTTGTTGATGTCGGTTTCGTGCATCGACGATTTAAACCAAACGCCGGCGCTTGATACTACTTCGGCCACTGTTTATGCCGAAGCATCGAATTACAAAATGGTGCTGGCTAAACTTTATGCATTGTTTGTTACTGCAGGGCAGGAAAAAGGTGGTGCCAATGCCGACCTTTCGAGCAACATGGGCTACGACTACATGCGCTGTTATTTTAATTTACAGGAAGCTGGAACCGAAGAGCTTGCATCGACATGGCTCGAAGGCGACAAAATTGCCGGGCTTACCTACCTGTCGTGGGATGCTTCCGATCCGTGGGTTGCCGATATGTATTACCGCCTTTATTACACCATTGCCGTGTGTAACGAGTTTTTGCGCAATGTGGCCGACGATAAAATTGCCGGTTTTACCGAAACTGAACAGGCCGAAATTAAAACATTCAGGGCCGAAGCCCGTTTTTTACGCGCACTAAGTTACTATCATGCAATGGATTTGTATCGCAACATTCCGTTTGTTAACGAAAACGATCCTGTTGGAGCTTACATTCCTCCGCGTTATTCGGCAAAACAAATTTTCGATTTTATTGAAAGTGAACTTGTTGAAGCGGAGCAGGAAATGCTTGACCGCCAATTGTGCGAATACGGACGTGCTTCAAAAGCTGCTGCACACACCCTTTTGGCCAAAATGTACCTGAATGCAGAATTGTACGATGCCGGCCCGCATTATACCGAGTGTGTAACTTATTGCAAAAAAGTAATCGATGCCGGTTTTTCGCTCGAACCCGAATATGCAAAATTGTTCAATGCCGATAACCACTTACGTACCAACGAAATTATTTATCCACTGGTGGTCGATGTCGACCATGTAATGAGCTGGGGTGCAACTACCTATTTGGTTTGCGGACAGGTAAGCAGCACAAAAGACGATGCCGGGTACAACCCTGCCGATTATGGGGTAGTTAGCGGATGGGGCATGTTTCGTGTGCGTGGCCGCTTCCCCGATTTGTTTGCCGAAGGCGATCAAAGGGCAATGTTCTTTTCCGAAGGACAAACAAAAGAAGTTGATGATTGCACCAATCAGGCCAATGGCTATTTGGTTACCAAATGGAGTAATTTGACCGATATTGGCGAAGCTGCATCAAACACTTCGAACGATGGTGTTGATACCGATTATCCTATGTTCCGCCTTGCCGATGTTTACCTTATGTTGGCCGAAGCTGTTTTGCGTGGAGGAAACGGCGCTTCTGCCGATGAAGCCCTTGCATACGTTAACCAACTTCGCCAGCGTGCTTATGGCGATGCGTACGAAACATCAGGGAAAATATCAATCAGTGACCTTACGCTCGATTTTGTGCTCGACGAACGTGGCCGCGAATT
>JAFGAF010000418.1 GCA_016933815.1 Prolixibacteraceae bacterium | reverse complement strand
ACGAAAAACCAACAATAGTGAAAATGATTAGTGTAACAATCATTGATGGAACTGTGGTATGTAGCATGTACTTTATGTGCGTAAATAAATCGGTACCGGCCATTGCCGGCGCCAAGTTGGTAGTGTCTGATAAAGGCGAAATTTTGTCGCCAAAATAGGCGCCCGAGATAATTGCACCGGCAACAATTGCTTCGTCGAAGCCCAATGCTTTACCAATACTCAACAACGCTACACCAATGGTAGCTATTGTTGACCACGAACTGCCTGTTACAACCGAAACAACAGCACTTACTGCTACCGCAGTTATCAGAAAAATTTTAGGATTGATAATGTCGAGCCCGTAATAAACCATAACCGGAACTACACCGCTAATGAGCCATGTTCCTGCCAAAGCACCAATAAGTAGAAGTATCAGCATCGATGACATGGCCGAACCAATGGTTTTCACAATTCGGTGATTGATGCTTTCCCATTTATGTCCTAAGCCGTGTGCAATACCAACACCAATGGTAGCTGCCAGTAACAACGAAATTTGGTTGGGGCCGTTTAACACATCGTCAAACAAAAAAACATTCGATGTAAGCAATACTACTAACACCATTATTGGTAATAAGGCAATAAATAATCCCGGCTTTTTTGTCATTGTAATTTTTGTTGTATGCGACGATGTAAAAATGTTAATTGCTGGCCTTATAATCAAATGCAAAAGCAACAAAATTCAAAAAAAAATGCCTTTTGTTGAATTAATTGATTTTGTTATTGAATTTTAACAATGATAGCGTTAAATTTAGGGTGGTAAGTGAACTGGTTTAAATATGTTTCGAAAACTAATAAGCTTTGTTTTTTGCTTAACAGTAATGTTGAATCTGGTGTTTGCCCAAACAGGTGAATCCTTGTATATTACTGGTAAGCTTAGGGTAGAACAAGGTTTGGTTGATGGCACTACGATCGATATTTTCCGAAATGGAGGATTGTTGCATCGGGTTACCATTAACCGAACCGGTAGTTTTCGTGTGCCTCTCGATTTAGGCCAGGTTTATCAATTTACATTCTCGAAAGATGGTTTTTATTCCAAAACTGTAGAGATTGATACCCGTGTGCCGGCCGATGTTTGTGATAAAGATTGCAGTTTTCCGCCTTATCAAGTGGCTGTTATGCTATACAAAAAAGTGCCTGGAGTTGATCAAATTAAGGCCGATATTCCTCGTATATCGTACAACCCAACAGTCGATAATTTCGATGCTGAAGCTTTGCGCGATGCATCGTCGATTGCAGATGAAACTACCAGATTGTTAAATGAAGTCAAGCAACAAAGCGACAAATACGAAAAGGAATCGGCACAACTTAAGCTTAAAAAATTTAACGATGCCATAGCTGAAGCCGATCGGTTAAAGTCGCAGCAACGTTACGAACAGGCAATGATTCGTTACCGCGATGCCTTGATGATTTTTCCCGAAAGGAGCTATCCACGCGATCAGGTAAATGCCATGTTCGATGTTTTGGTGGCCGCTCAATTGCTTGAAACAATAGGTGAAGCTAATATTGATAATTTTGCAAAATATGTGGCTTATGGCGATAAAATGTTTGCCGAAAAAGAATTTACAATTGCAAAAGTTGCATGGCAAAAAGCTTTGTTGCTAAGGCCCGCCGATGAGCAACTGAAACAAAAACTCGATAAAGCAACCGACGAAACAGCAAAATTGCATCAATTAGCCATTACTGAGATTAACCATCACAAACATGTTTACAGCGTGCGAACCCAAAAGTACAACGAGCTGGTTAAACAGGCCGAAATCAAATTCAATCAAGAGCTTTTGGCCGAAGCACTCGATTTGTTTTCACAAGCAGCATCTCAAATTGACGAACGCAGTTATGCTGTACTTATGGTGAATAAAATTAAAGAACTGATGAGCGACGATGAGTTGGCGCAACGTTTGGCAAAAGAACGCGAAGAAGCCGATAAAAAACGTTTGCTCGAAGCCCGTAACAAAGCTTACGACGATGCAATTACCGAAGCCGATCGCATGTTTGGCGAGCGACTTTATCACGACGCAATTGAATACTACGAGCTTGCTTTAACTATTAAAAGTTACGAATTGTATCCCCAAAACCAAATCCGCATCATTCGTAACATACTGGCCAAAATGCAATTGGTTGGCGAAGAATACAACCGTTTGATTCGTGAAGCCGATGCACTTTTTAACGATCAAAAATACGATGATGCAAAATCGAAATATCAGCTTGCTCATAGTATGATAGCAAACGAAAGGTATGCTTTACTAAAAATTGAAGAAATTGATCGTATTTTACGCAAAACCGACATCGATATTGAGCTTGAAGAAAAATACAATGCACTGATTGAAAAAGCCGACAATTTGTTTGTTGAAAAGAAATATCCCGATGCAATTGGTTTATATCAGGATGCATTGTTGTTAAAACCCGGTGAAAAATATCCCGAGGAACAGATTAGAAAAATAAGGGAAATCCTGTCGCGGGAAAGTGATGCTCAAAAGCGCCTTGCCCAACAGCAAAACGATTACGATCGTACCATTGGATTAGCCGATGATGCTTTTAGCCGTCAGTCGTACAGCTCGGGACGTTCACTTTACCACGAGGCCTTACGCATCCTTCCCGGGCAGGTTTACCCAAAAACTAAAATCGACGAAATTGACCGCCTGCTGAAAGAACAGAACGACGCACGAAAAAATCAGTCGATACTCGACAGAATTGATTTTTCGAATTTGCAAACTGTAAGTGCCGAAGAGCGAGAAGCTGCTTACCAGGAGGCCTTGACTCTTGGCAATCAGTTTATGGCTTCAAAAGAGTGGGGGCTTGCCCGCTTTTATTTCAGGCGTGCATTGGCACTTAAGCCTTCCGATGATGCTGCTACTGCTAAGCTTAACGAAGTTGAAAAAATAATTAGGGGCGATAATGCCAACGAAGCCAAATACAATGAAATGGTGCAGCGTGCCGATGAGGCTTTCAAAACCGGCGATTTCAACGTTGCTCGTTTTTACTACACGAAGGCTGTTGAAGCTAATCCAACCGATGAATATGCCAACGAACGATTGAAGGTTAGTAACCAGATGGTTGAATCAACAGCTGCTCGAAACGTTAACCGCGAATACGATGCTGCAATGAGCAAAGCTAATGAAGCTCGAGTTGCCAGAAATTATTCAGTAGCCCGCTTTTTTTACCGCAAAGCTTTAAGTCACAAACCCAACGACGAAGAGGCTAAGCAAAAGCTTTACGAAGTTGAAGAATTAATCAGGCAACAATAAGGTGCAAAAGATGTTATACTTCATTCATTGTTTTTATCAAAATATTAAACCTAAACTTATATGTTAGCAATACTTTCGCCTGCAAAGGATATGCACATTGAAAAAACTTCTTTTAAGGAATGCGTTTTTACACAGCCTGTTTTTATTAAAAAGGCCGAAGAGTTGGTTGGCGAATTAAAAAAAATGTCGCCCACCGATATACAAACAACAATGAAGGTAAGTGAAAAACTGGCTCGGCTTAATTTTGAACGGTTTCAGAATTGGGGCATATTGCCTGATGTTTCAAACGGAACAATTGCCATACATGCCTTTACCGGTGAAGCTTACCGTGGATTAAACGCCCTCAATTTTACAGTCGGCGATTTGCAGTTTGCACAAGAAACAATGATTATTTTGTCGGGCTTATACGGTATGCTGCGCCCCTTGGATATTATTCATGCTTATCGGCTCGAAATGGGTACCAAACAATCTTTTTTGGGTTCAAAAAACTTGTATGAATATTGGCGCGATACCCTTACTGTTGCTGTTGACAGGGCTGTTCAACAATCGCCGGGCGATAAATATTTGATTAATGTTGCTTCAAATGAATATTTTTCAGCGCTAAATCCAAAAAAAATGCAATCGCAAATTATTGATGTTGCTTTTTATGAAGAAAAGAACGAAAAACCGAAAATAGTTACAGTTTATGCAAAAAAAGCAAGGGGCATGTTTGTGCGTTTTTTGGTATTGAACCGAATTGAAAAAATTGATGAACTAAAAGCTTTTAACAGCGAAGGTTATTACTTCGATGCACGCCGTTCAACCAATAGTCAACTGGTTTTTGTGAGGTAATTCTTAAAGGTATTTCCAGATTATGCGGAGGTTACGCTCGTGCATTTCAGCAATTTTTGAACTACTGCCAATAATATTCCTGTTTTTTTTGAAAAAATTGTCGAACGATTCGTTTTCCAAAAGTTTTTCGAGGCTTATGCCGGAATTTTTTGCTGCTTTAACTTCGGTGCTTACCAATTGGCAATATGCATTAATAAATTCAAGATTCTCACGATCGAAATTTTTCTTTCCGTGAGTAGTTAAAATTGTGAAATCACCGGCGTATTGTTTCAAAAATGTATTCATGGTGGCAACCCATTTATCAATTTCGTTTACACGGTTCAGGTAGAAGCTTGGCATAGCTTCAACTTGTTGGGCACCAAGGTGAAAAAGGTTTCCTGTACACAATACTTTGTCTTGCTCAATGTATGCCATAATATCGGCATTTCCGTGGCCTTTACCCATGTACATCAGTTTAATAGTTTTGTTGCCATGGCTAATGGTTAAGGTGTCGTCGAAAGTTAAATCGGGATAGCGTACTTTGTAGTTGTTCAGCAGGTCGTCTTCATAAAACCGGTACAAGTCAATCGATTCATTTATTGAGTCCGAAATTGCATTTTCGATTCTCATGGTATCGAGTACGTTGTTGTTGTAATATATTTTTTTACGCAAGAAATCGATGGTTTGACCAAGGAAAATGTCGTCGTAGTTTTTTATCTCGTCAATACTTAAGCTGTGAGCAACAATGCTTTGTTGGTCGAAAACACTGTTTCCTCCGGTATGGCACGAGTGGCCGTGAGTATTGATAATATAAACAAAGGTTGAGTCGTTAAATTGATCAATAATTTCACTTTTTATTAAGCGAGCATTGGCCGGCGAGTTTTGCGTGTCGATAAGAATAATGCCATTACCGGTGTTAATAGCTACCGAATTGATTATGTCGTTGGGCCAGCCAAGTGTTTGCAATTGTTTGCGGTCGGGCGATATGGTAATTACATCGGGTGTTATTTGTTTAACATTGGTATTGCGGGCAGTTGCAATACTAAATGTGCAAATAAAAAGCAGTGCTATGAAAAACGAACGCATCATTTTATAATTTCCCCCTCTTAATTAATGTTCGGCAGTAAAACTATAAAAAATATCACTTGTACCGATACGAATTAAAAAATTTTGACGAACTCAACTTCTGTTTGGATCAATGCTTGCCAATTTGAGCCAGGTCGCGCCCCGAAGGAGCTTGGTAAACACTGAGATCGAATTCGGGAATTACAGCTAAAATATGATCGAAAATATCGGCTTGTACTGCTTCGTAATGCGCCCAACGTTTGTCGGTGCAAAATACATAAATTTCAATGGGGATGCCCTTTTCTGTGGGTTGAAGGTGCCTCACCAAAAAAGTCATTTCTTGGTTAATCATTTTGTGATTTCGCAAGTAGGCTTCCAAATACTTTCTGAAAATTCCGAGGTTGGTTTGGCGGCGACCGTTAAAATGTTGATCGGGTGGTACATTTAATTGTGCATTAAAATCGTCAATTTCTTTTTGTTTGTTTTCGACATATTCGCGAATGAGTACAAATTTTTTGAATTTCTCGAGCATTTCTTGTGAGCAAAACCTCACACTGGCCATGTCGATATTAATAGAACGTTTGATGCGCCTGCCCCCCGATTGTTCCATGCCTTTCCAGTTAACAAACGATTCGCTTACCAACGAATAAGTTGGAATATTCGAAATGGTTTTGTCCCAGTTTTCGACCTTTACAGTGGTAAGGTTGATTTCAATTACCGTTCCGTCGGCTCCTTTCGATGGCATTTCAATCCAATCGCCAAGCTTTACCATGTTGTTCATACTCATTTGAATACTGGCAACAAAACCCAAAATTGAATCTTTGAAGACCAACATCAAAACAGCTGCAATAGCACCCAGCCCGGTTAAGAGTTTAATGAGTTCTTTGTCGAAAACAACTGCAATAAAAATTAGCAGCCCAATAAAATAGATGAATATTTTTATTAGTTGAATAAAGCCGGCAATTGGCCTTTCTTTTGCAAACGAAAAGGTTTTGTGGTAGTAAAGGTTAAACGAACTTAAAAAAGCATTTATGGTAAAAATGCCGTTGAAAAGAAAATATAGTTCGCTGATTTTAAGCATGAAAGTGTCGACCGTTGGAAAAAAAGGCTCGGCAAAACCAGCCGACATGTATAATATTGTTGCCGGAACAAAATGCGAGATACCGCTAAAAAATTTGAATTTTAGTAAAATATCGTCCCACTCGGTTTTGGTTCGCGAACTTATGCTGTGAGCCAAATGATAAAGTATCTTTTTCGAAATCAGAAATAAAACAAATGATAATATTATTATAAGGATACCGGTACTGGTAGTTGAAATAATGGCGCTCCATTTTTCTGAAATCTGAATAACTTGTAGCCAGTGATTGATTAATAAATTGAGTTCTTTCAGCATGATTGATTCATTTTTTTGTACATTCAACACAAAAATGACATTTATTGTTGAAACATAGAAATTATGCCATAATTTTTGTATGTTTTTGTGAAATTTTTGAATTTAATTAAATGAAGCTATTAATTTTTGTATTGTTATTGTTTTCGTTTACTGCACAAGCTCAAAACGCATTGTTCGATAAATATTTTGAACAGCAAGGGGCTGCGCGTTACGATTACTATTTGGTTGGCAACAGCCAATCTGTGGTAGTGTCGCATCAGCAAAGTAAATATTTGCCTTATTGGGGAGGCAATCCGAATTTTTTGATTGATACCATGAATTATGGAAATTTCAGGTACCTGCTTAACGATACCGAAAGTGGCGAACTGGTTTTTAGCAAAGGCTTTAGTCCATTGTT
>JAFGAF010000005.1 GCA_016933815.1 Prolixibacteraceae bacterium | reverse complement strand
GGTTTTTGAACCGAAGCTTCGGCAGGGGCATTATCTTTCGCTGCTTCGGGTTGTGCAGGTTTCGGTTTCCGATCGAGATCGATTTTACCAACTATTTTAACCTCGCTTTTTGGAGCATGGCTAACAATTTCATCGGCCGGCTTGCTTTTCTTTTGCGTAACGGTAACCGTTTTTTTGGTATTTGAATCGGTCACGCGCAAAACATTCTCATCGGCATCGTCATCAATATCATCGTCATCGTAGTCATCGTCAGCATCGGCCTGATCGATATCATCGATGGTAATGGTTTCGTTTTTCTGGTGCCTTTGTACCCTAAGGTTGATTTTTTCCGATTCTTTTTTCAACGAGATATCGCTGCTGTACTCCTTTTGAAGAAGCACATACTGGTCGTCGTCGATTTTAGCATTCGGGTTTGAATCAACATGATACCCTTTTTTTGTAAGAAACTCAACCATGGTAGAAATACCAACGTTAAATTCCCTTGCAACTTTTCCTAATCGTTTTGTGCCTGTGCCTGCTGCCATAAAAAACCTTTACTAAATTAATTTTCGAAATGTGTAACCTGATTATTGTTCAAACTCAGATTTTAAAATTTGCAATACATAATCGATGGTCTCCTCTTCCAAATCGGTTCTTTTGATCAAATCGTTTCGCGAAATGCTCAGAACGTTTTTGGCGGTATCACAACCGATTCCTTTTAGTTCATCAATAACCCAGTCTTCAATTTCGTCGGCAAATTCATCGAGGTTTACATCTTCATCATCGACATCGGTTTCGCGGTAAACATCGAGTTCGTAACCGGTAAGCATGCTGGCAAGCTTAATGTTTAAGCCGCCTTTACCGATCGCCAACGAAACTTCTTCGGGTTTAAGATATACCTCGGCGCTTTTGTTTTCTTCGTTAACCTTAATAAACGAAATTTTTGCCGGGTTTAGCGCACGTTGAATGTAAAGGTTGAGGTTAGCTGTGTAATTGATCACATCGATATTCTCGTTGCGCAATTCACGAACAATTCCATGTATCCTCGATCCCTTCATACCAACACAAGCGCCAACAGGGTCAACGCGTTCGTCGTACGATTCAACAGCCACTTTTGCTCTTTGGCCCGGGATACGCACAATTTTTTTGATGGTAATAAGGCCATCGAAAATTTCGGGCACTTCAAGCTCGAAAAGCCTTTCGAGGAATGCCGGTTGTGTGCGCGAAAGGATAATGAGCGGATTGTTATTTTTGAGTTCAACCTTGTAAACAACTGCCCTTACGTTATCGCCTTTCCTGAAATAATCGGAAGGGATTTGTTCTGTTTTTGGCAGAATGAGTTCATTGCCTTCATCGTCGAGAACAAGGATTTCTTTTTTCCAGATTTGGTAAACCTCGCCTGCAACAATTTCGCCAATTTTGTCTTTATACTTGATATAAACGCTGTCCTTTTCGAGCTCAAGAATTCGGCTGGCAAGGTTTTGACGCAGGTTAAGTATAGCCCTTCGACCAAAATCGAACAGCTTAACCTCATCGCTAACCTCCTCGCCTACCTCAAAATCGGCATCGATTTTTTTGGCTTCCGAAAGCGGTATTTCTTTGCTGGGATCGGTATAGTCTTCATCTGCAACCACATCCCTATGATGCCAAATTTCAAAGTCTCCTTTGTCGATATTGATAATGATGTCGAAATTTTCATCACTTCCGTACTTCTTTTGCAGGAGGCTGCGAAATACATCTTCGAGTACACTCATCATAGTAACCCTGTCGATGTTTTTTAAATCCTTAAATTCGGCAAACGTATCAATCAGACTAACGTTGTCCATTGTATTCATTTTTATTTATTTGAACGATATAATGTTTCTCACTTTTGGCTTCGAGCTAAAAAGGAAGCGATGTGTTTTTACCACTTCGACCTTTTTTTTGCTTTCGGCAACTTTTTCTTTTGTTTTGGTTTCAAGGTCGAAACCTTCGTCGTCAACAGCAGCTATTGTTCCGGCAAGGGGCTTACCTTCGCCGCTAACCACTTCAACTTCGTTTCCAATATTTTTCACATATTGGCGTTTAACCTTGAAAGGCTTGCCCAAACCTGCCGATGAAACGCTAAGCTCAAAATCCTCGGTTTCGCGATCGAGGTTGCTTTCGATACTTCGGCTTACATCAACGCATTTCTGAATAGACACGCCTTGATCGCCATCGATAGTTACTTCGATAACGTTTCCCTTTTTTACCGATATATCCACTACAAAATACTCATCGGTAAGGGCGTTTAATGCCAATGCTTCAATCTGTTCTTTACTTATCATGGTGCAAGGTTAATAAAATAGGGGACTACCCGCCCCCTATAATTTCACTTACAGAATCGCTGCAAAAATACAAATAATAATGAATTGCACAAAATCATCGGGTTTAAAATCAAGGATTAATGCTTAATGTTGTACTTTTGCGGCATCGACTGATAATTTTATGTCGAATTGTTAAGGTTATGTTGCTTAGGTGTTTTATTTTTGGAAATTGTTAATTGCATTTCAAACAGCAAGCAATCAATGTTAATTCTCATATTTTAAATGTGTTAGTAAACAAACGAAAAATACTGAACGACCCTGTTTTTGGGTTTATCGGGCTTCAATCCGACTTAATTTTCGATTTAATTGAGCACCCCTATTTTCAGCGGCTGCGCCGGATTAAACAATTGGGCTTGTCGTGCTTGGTTTATCCGGGTGCCAACCATACACGTTTCGAACATGCTTTAGGCACTTTACACCTTATGCGCTCGGCAATTGCTTCGTTACAATCGAAGGGAGTTGAAATAACAGCCGACGAAGCCGAAGCCGTTTCAGTTGCCATATTATTGCACGATATTGGCCACGGCCCGTTTTCTCACGCACTCGAAAAAACCATTGTTCAGGGTGTAAACCACGAAGTGCTTTCGCTCGAGCTGATGAAAATACTCAACCAGCAATTCGACAACAAACTTGAGCTGGCAATTTGCATTTTCAAAAACCAATACCACAAAAAATTCCTTCACCAACTCGTAGCCAGCCAACTCGACATGGATCGAATGGACTACCTGAGGCGCGATAGTTTTTTCAGCGGTGTGGTTGAGGGAACAATTGGTTCCGACCGTATTATCAAAATGCTCAACGTAGCCAACGATAAACTCGTTGTTGAAAAAAAAGGCATATACTCAATTGAAAAATTTTTAATTGCCAGACGCCTGATGTATTGGCAGGTTTACCTTCACAAAACTGTTATTGTTGCCGAAAACTTGCTCATAAACGTATTAAAACGAGCTAAAGAACTTGCAATGCAAGGCACCGAGCTTTTTGCGCCACCCCATCTGCAATGGTTTTTAAAACAAAATTACAACAAAGCACAAAATTTGAATTTCGAACTTTATAAGTCAGAACTTCTGTCGAATTTTGTACTGCTCGACGACCCCGATATTTTGGCCTCAATTAAAGTATGGAGCAAACACAGCGACCCAATACTGGCCTTCCTTTCGGATGCAATTATCAACCGTAAACTTTTTAAAATCGAATTGTCCGATAAAGCTTTTGATCAACAAAAAATCGAAAAACTGAAAACCGAATACAGCACTTTACTTTCTGTAAATGAGCACGAAATCGACTATTTTGTTTTTTCAAACACCATTACCAATAATATTTACGAGTTAACCTCCGATGAAATAACCATTTTGATGAACAACAACGCAACTGTTTCAATCGATAAAGCATCGGAGATTGACCTGAGCGCAATTTCAAAAAAGGTAACCAAACATTACCTGTGTTACCCCAAGAAATTGGCATTAGTTTGATTTTTTTATTTATTTCGCTGATTAATTTGAAATATATGGAATTTACTGTACGCCAGATAGCGGCATTTCTTGGAGGTGAAGTTATCGGTGATCATGATTTGAAAATCAATAATGTATCAAAAATTGAAGAGGGAAAACCCGGAACCCTTTCGTTTTTGGCCAATCCTAAGTACGAATCGTTTATTTACGAAACGAAATCGTCGGCAGTGCTTGTAAACCGCGATTTTAAACCATCGCATCAAATTCAGGCAACTTTAATTAAAGTGCCCGATGCCTATAAGGCCCTGGCGCAGCTTATGGATATGTATGTTCAATCGATTCCTGTGAAGAAAGGCATCGAAATACCTTCGTTTATTTCAACAACTGCAAATATTGGCACCGATGTTTATGTGGGCGCTTTCAGCTACATTGCCGATGGGGTAAAAATTGGCAACAATGTACAAATACACCCTCAATGCTGGATTGGCCGCGACTCGGTAATTGCCGACAATACCATAATTTTTGCAGGCGTAAAAATATACCCCGACACACGTATCGGGAAAAATTGTATTGTGCATGCCGGTGCGGTTATCGGTTCCGATGGTTTTGGCTTTGCCCAGCAAGAAGACGGCACCTACAAAAAACTGCACCAAATTGGCAATGTTGTTATCGAAGACGATGTTGAAATTGGAGCCAACTCAACCATCGACTGCGCCACAATGGGATCGACAATTATTCACAAGGGCGTAAAAATTGACAACCTTGTTCAAATTGCCCACAATGTTGAAGTTGGCGAGAACACTGTAATGGCGGCACAAGTAGGCGTTGCCGGCTCAAGCACCGTTGGAAAAAATTGCCAGCTTGCAGGTAAAGTAGGAATTGCCGGCCACCTTAAAGTGGGCAACAATGTAACCTGTACTGCAAAAACCGGCGTAACCAGCAATGTATCCGACGGCAAAACAGTTATGGGCTTTTACGGCATCGACGCATCGCGTTACCGTAGAATTAATGCGGTGTTCCGCAATTTACCCGAATTATTTTACGAGGTAAACCAACTTAAAAAAGAAATAAAAAATATAAAAGCTGAATAAATTTTTTCGATATGGCATTAAAGCAAAAAACAATACTTAACGAAGTTACTTTTAACGGAGTAGGTTTGCATAGTGGACTTAAAGTTACCATGACCCTCAAACCGGCAGCCGAGAACACCGGCATTGTTTTTAAACGCATCGACCTCGAAGAGGAAACAATTATTGAAGCCGACGTGCGAAATGTTGTTGACACCTCGCGTGGAACAGTGCTCGAAAGCAACGGAGCACGTGTTGGTACCATTGAGCATACCCTGGCAGCCATTTCGGCTTTGGGAATCGACAACCTGCTCATTGAAATCAACGCTCCCGAAGCTCCGATAATGGATGGAAGTTCTAAGCTTATTTACGATGGAATAGGTGAAGAAAATATTGTTGAGCAAGATGCCGAAAAAGAAATTTTTGAAATAAGGAACAAAATTGTTTTTAAAGACGAAGAAAGTGGTGCCGAATTAATTGCACTGCCCGACGACGACTTCAGCGTTGATGTAATGATTTCGTTCAACTCGCCTGTACTGCAAAACCAATTTGCCAGGCTTGGATCGATGGAGCAATTCAGAACAGAGATAGCTCCATGCCGCACTTTTGTGTTTTTGCACGAACTTGAATTTTTGCTCAACAACAATTTGGTAAAAGGAGGCGATTTAGACAATGCCATTGTTATTATGGACCGTGACGTTACACAAGCCGAACTCGATCGCATAGCCGATTTGTTCCACCACGAACATGTAAAACTCAACGGCAACAAAGGCATACTAAACAACCTTCAGCTGCATTTTTCAAACGAACCGGCCCGCCACAAACTGCTCGATGTAATTGGCGATTTGTCGTTGGTTGGCCGATCGATTAAAGGAAAAATTATTGCTACAAGGCCGGGGCACAGTGCCAATACCCAATTTGCCAAACTGCTTCAAAAAGAAATGAACAAGCAATTTGCCAAAACAGCACCACCGGTTTACAATGCCGATACCGAACCAGTGATGGACATTAACCAAATCAGAAAACTACTTCCGCACCGCTACCCATTCCTAATGGTCGATAAAGTAATCGAAATTAAAGAAAAATTCATTGTCGGAATCAAAAACATTACCACCAACGAGCCCATGTTTACCGGCCATTTCCCCGAAGAACCAGTTTTTCCGGGCGTTCTTCAAATTGAAGCAATGGCTCAGGTTGGCGGCTTGTATGTGCTCAATAAAATGGATCCCAACAAAGATTACTCGACATATTTCATGAAAATTGACGGTATAAAATTCAGGCGAAAAATTGTGCCCGGCGACACACTAATCATCAAAGTTGAACTTTTAACACCAATTAAACGGGGCATTGCAACCATGAAAGGTTATATCTTTGTGGGCAGCCAGCTAGCCTCCGAAGGCGAATTCATGGCCCAAATTGTTGAAAATAAATAATTTACTGATACCACACCTACACAATGGATAAAATTGTAAATATTCATCGCAATGCCCAAATTGGCGAAAATGTTGTTATTGAGTCGTTTGTTTCGATTGCTGCCGATGTAGTTATTGGCGATGGTACCTGGATTGGCCCCAATGCCGTTATCATGGACGGAAGCCGCATTGGAAAAAACTGCAAAATTTTTCCGGGTGCAGTTATTGGCGGCATTCCGCAAGACCTAAAATTCAAAGGCGAAGAAACAACTGTTGTTATTGGCGACAACACTACAGTTCGCGAATTTGTTACCATAAACCGTGGCACTGCAGCCAAAGGCACAACCATAGTCGGAAGCAATTGTTTATTGCAATCGTACTCGCACATTGCACACGATTGCTTGCTTAAAGATTATGTAATTTTAGGCAGTTATGCAGGCTTGGCAGGCGAAGTTGTAGTTGACGACCATGCCATTGTTAGCCCCTATTCGGCAGTACACCAATTTTGCCACGTTGGCAAACATGCCTTTACAGGCGGCGGCAGTTTAGTACGCAAAGACATTCCGCCTTACATTATTGTTGCCAACGAACCACTATCGTACACTGGTGTAAACTCTGTGGGGCTTCGCCGCAGGGGGTTCTCGGTCGAAAAAATTAACGAGATACAAAATGTTTATCGCTATTTTTATCAGAAAGGGCTAAACACTACACAAGCGATAAACGCTGTTGAAACCGAAATGGAGCTTTCAATTGAAGTACTCGAGATACTCAATTTTATTAAAAGTTCCGAAAGAGGTATCATCAGAGGTCCTAACGACTAAGCATCAACGAATCATTTTTGCATAAAAAATCATGTTAGCAAAACGCATCATACCCTGCCTCGACATTAAAGACGGGCAAACCGTAAAAGGAATCAACTTTGTAGGCATACAAGCTGTTGGCGACCCTGTTGAGCTGGGCGCATTGTACGCCGAACAAGGTGCCGACGAATTGGTTTTCCTCGACATTACCGCCACCCACGAAGGCCGAAAAACTTTTGTCGATTTGGTGAAGCGAATTGCCCGCGAAATTAACATCCCCTTTACTGTTGGCGGAGGAATAAGCGAGCTAAAAGACGCCGAAGCCTTGCTAAGTGCAGGAGCCGATAAGGTTTCAATCAACTCGTCGGCAGTTCGAAACCCAAAGCTTATCGACGATATGGCACTCAATTTCGGAACCCAGTTTGTGGTTGTGGCTATTGATGCAAAAAACTACGATGGGCGCTGGACAGTTACCGTTAACGGAGGCCGCATACCAACCGACAAAGAACTGTTTAGCTGGGCTAAAGAAGCAGAAGAGCGCGGAGCCGGCGAAATACTTTTCACATCGATGGATCACGATGGGACCAAAAACGGTTTTGCCAATGCCGAATTGGCAAAAATGTCGGAAATGCTTAAGATACCCATAATTGCATCGGGCGGAGCAGGTAATATGCAACACTTTGTAGATGTTTTTACCGAAGGAAAAGCCGATGCCGGACTTGCTGCCAGCATTTTCCACTACAAAGAAATAGCCATTCCCAATTTAAAATCTTTTTTGAAAAACAAGGGAATTTCGGTAAGACAATAAATTAATAATCAGTTTTTACAGAAAGTATTATAATGGAAAGTATTAATCAAAATCAACAAGATATCCTCTTCTTGAACCAACTACAGGATTTTATCGATAAGCGCAAAGCCGAAATGCCCGAAGGCTCGTACACCACTTCGCTGTTTAAAGCCGGAACACGCAAAATTACCCAAAAAGTTGGCGAAGAAGCCGTTGAAACAATTATTGGAGCAATGGCCAACGACGATGAAAACTTTTTGTACGAAGGTGCTGATTTGCTTTATCACCTAATTGTGTTGCTTAGCCATAAAGGTTACCGCATTGAAGATTTGGCCCGCGAGCTAAAAAGCAGGCACAAATAGCATTTCAAAAGTACGGTCACATTTTTAAGAACAATACTTCTTTTTAAGGGGTACATTTTGTTTGTTGTGTTCGATGCGCATGCGAGCATCAACAGCAATTATTTCCTTGCCTCGGGCCATTAATGGATTTATGTCGAGCTCTTTAATTTCGGTAGCAAAACGCAAAATTCCAGAAAGCCGCACCAGCATTTCGGCAAAAGTAGTTTTGCTAACAGCTTCGTTACCCCTAAAACCATCTAAAATTTTTCGCGAACGCAAACTTTTGATCATCGACATGGCTTCGCTCATACTCAAGGGTGCCAAACCCGAAGTAACATCTTTGAGCACTTCGACAAAAATTCCGCCCAAGCCACATAATACAATATGTCCAAAAGGTGCTTCGTATTTGGCGCCAATAAACAACTCGGTACCCGAACACATTTCGGCCATCAACACCGAAGTTGTGCATTCGATAGCAATGAGTCGCTCAAACTCTTTAGCAACAGTTTCGTTCGACTTAATATTTAAGCTCACCCCGTTAACATCGGTTTTATGCAAGGGGCCTACTACTTTCATCACCAAGGGGAACCCGATTTGGCAAGCAGCATCCAATGCTTCCGAAACAGAATTCACCAAACGTTCGGCAGCCCTTGGTATTCCGGCTAAATCGAGTAATTTCCATATCACTTCGGGGGGTTGAAATCCATCAGTTGTTTTATCAATTATCGCTCGCACAGCAGCTACATCAACTTTTTTAAGAAACTCCGATTTTTCTGATGGCTCGGGGCTATAATATACTTTAGTAAGCGCCCTGCCAAGTAATACCTCATCGGGGAAATTAACATTACCGTGCGAAATAAAATAAGCCACATCTTCCTGCACATTCACTACCGAAGGCAATATTGGATAAATGGGTTTACGGCAGGTTTTCATCTTTTTGTCGAGGGTTTTGTACACTTCGCGAACAGGAAAAAGACCGGGACTACCATAAATAACGGCCATTGCATCGATGTTGTCAAAATCGTTTTCGCAAGCATCGATAATTGCTTCGAGGTGTTCAGCAGTTCCTGTGGCCAGAAAATCGATTGGATTTTCGACCGATGAACCCGGAAGCAAAAACTCTTTCAAGCGGCTTTTGGCTTCCGAGTCGGGAATATTTGGTATATGTAAACCGCCTGTTTCGAGGGCATCGGTAAGCATAACCGCAGGCCCACCGGCGTGGGTAATGATGGCAATATTGCGCCCCTCGAGCTGTTTGTTACTAAAGATACAGGCAATGGTTGTAAGCTCTTCGCGCCCGTAACAACGCACAATCCCTGCTTTGCGGAAAAGTGCTTCAACAGCCTGATCGGAACTGGCCAATGCGCCTGTATGTGACGATGCCGCCCTACTGCCTGCCTCCGATGAGCCGGCTTTTATTGCAGCTATCTTACATCCCTTTCGGATTAGCGATTTTGCATGATACAACAATCGGTCGGGGTTGCTGATGTTTTCGATATAGAGCAACTTTACCTTCGATGACTCGTTGGGATCGAAGGTTTCGTCCATGTAGGCCAAAACATCCTCAATGCCGTGCTGTGCCGAATTTCCGACAGAAATAACCGAATGAAACTGTAACCCTTTGGGTATGGCCGACTCCATAATAAAAACTGCAGTAGCACCCGATCCCGAAATAAAATCGACTCCGTTTTTACTCAATGGCGGAACAGGAGTTGTGAAAACACTGGCATGCAAAGGAGCCAGAACCCCAATACAATTGGGCCCAATAAGGCAAGCCCTGTTTTGGTTAGCAATATCAACCAGCTCGTTTTCGAGCGCTGCTCCACGGGTACTTTCTTCGCTAAAACCGGCCGAAATAACAATAAAAGCTTTCACTTTTTTTTCCTCGGCCAAAATGCGCATTGCCTTAGGGCAAGCACTTGCCGGAATTGCAAGAATGGCTAAATCGGCATAAGGCACATCTGTAACATTTGCATACGACTTTATGCCCTGCACAAAATCCGACGAAGGGTTTACCGCCATTAATTCGCCTTTAAAATTGTTGTCGAGCAAGTTTTTTACTATTTTACCGCCCGGTTTGTCAATCTTATTCGAAGCCCCTATTACTACAATACTTTTTGGATAAAAAAGCTGATCGTTGATCATGGTTGTTTTTTTTCGAAATTAATAAAAAATAATGGCCGCTGCTGCTGATTTTTTGCAGGTAGCAAAGTAACATTAACCACGGGCAAAACAAAAAGTTGATGGAAAAAATCGAAGACCAACGAATTTTAGTTTGGTGCAACAATGTTAGTAACATTAAAAACACCATTATCGATGCTGCATACCTGGCTGCAAAGCTCGATAAAGAATTGTGTTTATTTGCTTGTTTTACAAACCATAAACATGAAGACGAATACTACGAACGCACAAAAGCGCTGGCCCAAACAGTAAAAACCGAAATGCCCGGTATTGCTGTTACATCATTAGTCATTGAGGGTAAACTGCAAAACTTAGTATCATTACTAGCCCAGGAATACAATGTAATTCTTTTGTGCTTTGGCTGTAAAATGAATAAAAGTATCTTACAAGCTTTTTATCGGGCACAATTTCCGTTCTTTTTCAGCAAAGAGCATAAAATAAGCAACAAGCTCTTCGATAAAGCAATTGTTCCTGTCGATTTTCGCGAAAGCACAAAAAATGCAGCATTATGGGGAAGCTACCTGGGCAGGTTCAACAACACTGAAATATGCCTGCTTTGCGCCAACGATAAATCCGACAATATGCTGTCATCGAAAGTACATCAATCGGTCAATTCCATAACAAAACTCTTCGAACAGTTTAAGTTTAATTTTCGTATCGTGAAGGGTAAAAAAGGAAGCTGGGGCATCCATCGCGAAGCAGTGAAACATTCAAATGCGTTCGATTTACTCATTTTTGCCGGTAGTTTTAACGTGAGCTTAATCGATCAAGTACTCGGCCCCTTTGAAAAACAGCTCACCAACAAAAGCGAAATACCCGTAATGCTTATCAACCCGCAAAAAGAGATGCATGTTCTGTGTGATTAAAAAAAGCAATAAAAACAAAAAAATACATTAATCAACTCAAAACACACTTTCATCAACAAAATATGTCCGTTCGTCAAATTTTCAATAAATGTAAAAATTACACTTTCATTTAGTTTTCCAGTTTCGTAACTTGTCATCGTTTAATTGTTATTCCCTCTCCCTTTTTAACAATATTATAAGTTTTAAAAATGATCACTTCACAGGTGATCATTTTTTGTTTTTTATGAACAATAATATTGTAAATTTGCTATATTCGAACCGATTAAGCAAGCGTTAATTTCCAATTAGCCAGCATTCAATAATTTAAAAAAATATAGCTCATGAAATATTTCATCCCCGTACTACTGGTTTTATTACTACAAATTTCAAGTTATAGTCGTGCTCAAGGTTTAACATCAAACCAACCAAATTCAATTGACACCCTAAGTGCCAGCAAAATTGAAATCGACAATTTATTGGTTATTGAGGATGTTAGCCCCGAGCTAAGCCTCGAAGGCCGCAAGCCTTTATTGCTGATACATGGCTGGAGTTTTGAAGGGAAACCTGCACCTCCGGGAGGTGGTTTCTGGAAAGGATTCAAAGATTATTTACTGGCCGATACCGAACTAAGGGCAAATTTCAAACCCTACTATGTTAAATACTGGTCGAACGAGGTTAGCGTAAAAGATCTTGCCATTGAATTGAGAAAAAAGGTAGAAGAGGCAGGCTTACACGAACAAAAAATTGCAATTATTGGACACAGCATGGGCGGACTCGTTTCGCGCTCGTACATCAACGAGAATACTTTTACCCAAGGAATAGCTACAGGTCAAAAATGCGGCGAAATGGTTGATTTGCTCATCACCCTTGGCAGCCCGCACCATGGTTCGCCAATGGCTAACAATAAAGTACGAAATGCCAAGTTCAGTTTTCCCTTATCCTTATATGTTTCAATTGTTGAAGCAGCTGTATTCAACGAAATAAAATACAACGAACCAAACCGCAGCGATTTACGCTGGGACAACTACGATGCACTGTTCGATTACAACGCTAATCCCGACGAGGCCAACGACTGGCTGGTAAACCTGAATCGAAATACAAAATTTGACAACAAGCACATTTGCTACACTGCATCGGTTACAGGCGTTTTCAAAACAAATCCGGGCACCCTCGAGGAGCAATACCAGTTGGGTGCATACTTAATAGAACAAGGTTTTAATATGCAAAACGATGGCATAGTACCTGTTGAAAGTGCTGAATTTGAAGGTCACACAGTTAAAAATACACGGCATTTCAACAACTACAACCATGCCGATATTGTGACAGGTAAAGAAGGAAATCGCACCGAACTGTTCAGCACCATCGATACCGATTTGATGGATGTAGCCCCGCTTAAACTAACTTGGCCGGCATACAACGAAACCACATACATAAAACATGCACAACAGCGCGACATACGTTGGGAAGCACCCTCAACCATCGAAAAAATAAACATTTACCTTTCAATAAACAATGGCGAGAGTTATGAAATAATTGCACAAAACATTGATGCATCGACCGGAGCATACAGTTGGTACATACCCAGCATAAACGAAACTCAATGCTTGATAAAAATTACCAATGCACAATTCGAAACCGAACAATCGGTGTCGCCTGTTCCTTTCACTATTTTCTACAACCGAATTGACATAACCGAACCAAGCCGTACGGTTTATTTTGTAAAGTCGAAAAGCAACACCATAAAATGGGAGCAAACAGGCTTAGGCGATCGGGTAAAAATTAGCTTCACCAACAAAAGTACCGGTGAACATAAAGTTATTGCACAAAGCCTTGAAACCTCTCCGGGCGAAAACCAATTTGTATGGCAACCCGATTTAAGCCTTCAAATAACCGACACCGCAATTATCAGTATCGAATTGCTAAACATGCTCGAAAAATATGGCGATTCGCAACAATATGTTTTCGAATCGAAAGACTTCAAATACATTGGCGAACAGGGTTTTACACTCATGTCGCCACTGGCCGTTCAGCCCGATACTTTTGGTATCGAGGGCGAAAAGCTGGTTATTAATTCAATTTACAATATTGATTGGATGGCCGAGGGAGAAATAAAATATGTGGCCTTAATGCTGTGCGACAGCAACAAAAACATTATTGAACAGGCAGGAATTTCAATAAATTCACCTTCGGTTCGCTCCGAAAAAAGCACCAGATGGTATGTGCCCGATTTACCCGGGAATAATTACTACTTTTTAGCTCGTGCCGGACTTTCGTCGAGCGAAATTCTTTTTGAGGTATATTCCGAAAAAAGCTTCAGAATCAACCACCAGGCACAAATCATAAATATTACCGACACCAACGCTGTTGATTTACAGCCCTGCTTCGAATTTCAACCAATTACCGGAGCAACGTCATTTCATATCGGGTTAACGCAAAAAGCCAATCCCAACAACACTTTTAGTTTCGACATCGAAAACAATACCTTGTGCTTGCCCAAAACACTCGATTACGAACTAATACCAGGCGAGGCCTATCAAATAATGGGCTATGCCACACTTGGAGACACGCTTCAAAGCTACGAGCAAATATTTGATTTTAAGGCTGCTGCAGTTGAACCTATGGCTTTTGAAATAATTGCGCCAACACAAAACGAAGCATTCGAAACCGAAAATATTACGGCAACATGGGTGCGTGCTGTTGGTGCTGCCGGCTACTCAGTTGAAATGAAACAAAACAACGAGTTACTTTTCGCTACCGACAATTTAAACCCTGCAGACACCAGTCTGAGCATAAACATTACCGAAGCAGAATTTTACCAAGATATCGATTTAAAAATAACTGCAATAAATGACTTTGGCGACAAAAGTGC
>JAFGAF010000417.1 GCA_016933815.1 Prolixibacteraceae bacterium | reverse complement strand
GTTGCAACATATGGGTCAAATTTATCGGCATGAAAACTTGAAACAAAAACCAGGTCGATATTGTCGAAAGGGTGCAAGCCATTTTTGATTAATCCGACTGTTTGCTCATCGGGCTCAAGATAGCGGTTCATGCCATTTTGAAACAGTCCGTCGAACATTACCTTGCTGTATCCAACTTGCACAATAAAACCACTGTTAGCGATATAAGTTACACGAGCCGATTTTATGGTTTCGTTGTTGCCGGCATTTAAATTTATTGATGCAATAAAAATCAACAACGAAAGGCTTATTTTAATTAATGTGTTCATGACCTTAAATTTTGCAATTAAGAAAATCCATTTTGGGATTGAATCGTTTATTGCAAAGTTACCCCAAGCAGTTAGCCAAAGTCAAATTTTTATTTAAGACTTTTAAGTATTTTTTATGAACGCACTTTTTTTTGTGACGAACAGCCAATTGCTTGTGATTAAAAAATGCAAATATTCATTTTTTTGCTCTATTCGCTTGTTTTACAATTATTTATAAAATTTAGGTATGTAAAACACTGTTTTTATCGAGTAAACGATGATCTACAATGAGTAAACGAAAAATAATATTCTAAAAACAAACTTACATAGAGGAGCAAAACACCAAAACAAATAAACATAAAGGTACTCCCGAGGTCGTATTTTGCTTAAACTGCATTAAGAATAAAATTTTGTAAGGCCGAAATCGAAAAGTGTTCGTTTATGATATCACCATGAGTAGTTTCTGAAATATTTAACTTGTTTTTTTTGGAATAGGCATAAGAACGGATAAAAACATCTTCGGCAGAAATTTGAGCAGAAAGCTCTTCAATTTCGAAATCATCGGTATGTTCACCAAGCAACATCAATTCTCGAGTAGTAAAAATTCCTCTGTTTTTAATACTTCCAAAGGTTACAACATTCTTCAAATTAGGAAATGAACTGTTATTTATGTAACCTCTTTCGCTTTCGAGATAATTTGGAATAACTTTTTTAAAACGTTCCAGAAATTGATCGGCATAAAACCCTACTGTATTTATTTTGCCAATTTTTAAAACATCTGAAAACTGCTCAACATCAATATCCTTACTAAGTGGCACCACAACGGCAGCAATTTTCGACAGAGCAACAACAAAAGTAAGGCAGTTTGTAGTACCCGACAATACTAAAGCAACCGGAGTTCCTTTTCCAACACCAATATAAACAAGCCCTTTGGCAAGCAAATTAGCTTTGTGGTTTAACTCATCGATTGTAAAAACATTTATTTCATCTTTGAAAGTTGAGATAACCTGTTTTGGGTTTTCATGAATCATTTTATCGAAAAAATGAGCTAATGTAATGGGATTTTCGGTTTTCATTGTGATAAGTTTTATAAGGGTGTATAAACAACTGCCAATATTTTTGAAGGCACATTGTGTTTTGTATGTACATGATGATTTACAATTGAATCGTAATAAATGCTGTCGCCTGCATTCAGAACATAAATTTCGCGTCCATAATTAATTTCGACACAACCTTCTAGAACGTAGATAAACTCTTCGCCTTCGTGCGACGAAAGTGCATATTCACAAGCATCGTTAACCGGTTTCAAATCGATTAGAAACGGCTCCATGTGCCGACCCGATTTATTACCGGCAAGAGCAAAAAAATCGATGTGTGATACAAGCTTTTGGTTTTTATTAGAGAATACAGCTCCATTATTCTTTTCTTCGGCTAAGGTAACAACCGGGCCAAGTTGTTCTGTATCGTCTAACAAAGTACCTAAGCTCACCCCCAACGAGCGCGCTATGCGAATCAATGGAGCCAACGAAGGAACAATCTGGTTATCTTCTATTTGGAGTATTTGATCTAATGAAATATTTGATCGCAGAGCAAGTTCATTAACACTAATCATTCTCGCTTCCCTAATAGTTTGAATTTTTTGGCCGATATTTTTTTTTGCTTGCATATTCATCGAAATATTTTACATAAACGAAAACTAATCAAAGTTATAAAAAATTGCAATACCAGTCATATTTAATGCTTTATAATATGAATGGCATTCGGTTTTCAAGCAATGCCCTTGCAATAATTTCTTTACCAATAACATTTTTTGTGTTGGCTAAAAGAGAAATTGTTTTATCATAAAAACCCAAATGACGGTTGATTTCGGCTTTAAGCAGAAGAATATCTGCATCGGTTTGTGGCAACATTTTTTCGAGCTGATTTAAACTTTCGAGCCAAAACTGATTAAAGCGTTGGTTATTTTGTATCATTTTTCTCCCCGTTTCAGTATGTTTACCCGCATACCAAAGTTCTTTCCTGATAGCAATTTCTTTATCGTAAGGTAAATTTTTTCGCACCCTTAATTCAAGCGCTAATGCACCTGCCGATGGTGGCTGTGCTTTTTTGGTATCGAGCCACTTTTCGTTGTACTCGTCAATTGTTGGTGCTGCAATTAACTTTCCATTTTCGGGAAAGAAACCCAATTCACAAGTAACACAGCCAATAATTAAGGGCACACGCCACTGATATTCATCAAAAAAGAAACCATCGGAGAAAACAGTTCTGCTTTCCGATGGTTTATTTTTGGGATTAGGTATCAGATAACGTTCGCCACACTCGGGACATTCCAAAACAAGTGGAGGAAAATTATCGGTCATAATCGATTTTTTTAAGTATATAGAAAACGTTTAATATTTTTCTTTGGCGTTTTTTCGAACTCTTCGGACACCAGCTCAACACGTGTTAATTGCTCGTAAGCAGCCACTTGCTGGTTAAACGCTTTACGGTTTTGCTCCATCAAAGCCGGCAACGAATCGTCAACAATTTCCTCGGCCCTCATTGCTTCCTTGTCGGGGTAAACCAATGCAACCAACTTGGCATTTCGTTGTACCACAACACACTCCTGAACATAAGGCATATTGGCCAAACGTGCCTCTAATTCTTCGGGATAAATATTTTGACCACTTGGACCAAGAAGCATGTTCTTGGAGCGACCTTTTATGTAGATAAAATTATCGGCATCGATAACTCCAAGATCGCCTGTTTTAAGCCAGCCATCGTCGGTAAAGGTGTTACGGTTGGCCTCGTCGTTTTTGTAGTATCCCAACATTGTGTTTTTGCCTTTAACCTGTATTTCGCCAACAGTATTGTATGGGTCATCGCTTTCGATGCGAACTTCCATTCTGTCGACCAATTTTCCGGCCGAAAATCTGCGCGATTTGTTCCAAGCAGCATAGCTGATAAGCGGGCCACATTCGGTCATTCCGTAACCCACAGTAAACGGAAACTTAATTTTTCGCAACAACGCCTCTACTTCGGCACTCAAGGCAGCTCCACCAATAACCACTTCGACGAAACGGCCACCGAAACTCTCAACCAAACTGTTGCGAATTTTTTTATGCAACAATGAGTTTATGCCCGGAATAGCCAAAAGCACTTTAAGAGCGGGCTTTTGCAAGGTGGGCAATAATTTCTTCTTATAAATTTTTTCAATAATTAATGGCACGAAGAAAATAAGGTG
>JAFGAF010000416.1 GCA_016933815.1 Prolixibacteraceae bacterium | reverse complement strand
GGCGAATGAAGCCTTGAGGTTTTTGTAAATGCAAAATCTACCACAAAATTGACGATTTTTTATATTTCTTGTATTCTACTTTACTAAGTTGATTGCTCCATTTTACCCGTTGATCGGTTTTGGATCCCGGGCCATGGTTTTTATATTCAGCATAGTAAGTGGTTTCGGGCTTTTCGGAGTTGCTCCAAATTTTCCAGCCTTCGGGGTTAATGTGCGAGCCGAGGTAACATTCAATAATTACTGTTTTTGCATGTTTTCGCCAAGGGCGCCCAAGATAAACATTTGTGGTATTGCTGTCGGCTTCGAAACTACATTGATAAAAAACAAAACCAAACTCTATGTTTTGGGTTGTGCTGGCTGCTGTTATGTAAGAGTTGCTTTTGCTCATTATGGTGCAGTTTTCGAACAGTGCTGTTGCTGCGCCAAAAATGAAATCCGTTGTACCTTCGATGTAACAATTTGTGAAGTATTGCCTGCAATTTTCGCCTGCCGCATATAGCGCATCTTGATGTCCAATAATATTGACATTCTTAAAAATGCACCGGTCGGCTTCAACATGTAACGCTATGGCTTGACCTACAGGCCCCGAGGTGTTTTTAATGGTCAGGTTTTCGATTACACAATCATTGGCATCAACCATAAGCGTGTAAGTGTAAAATGTGCTGTTGCGCCCCAAGTTAATTTTGTCAAAATAATCGTCGTAAGTAATTATTGTTTTTTCTTTGCTTTCGCCCCTGAGTGTAATGTTGGGGTTCCATGCCGGTATTTTTACCTTTTCGTAATAAGTGCCATTTTTTATAAATATTTCGATTTGTTGGGGAGGAAACGATTTGGCTGAATTTATGGCTGCTTGTACCGATGTGAAATCACCGCTGCTGTCGGGTGCAACAGTAATCTGAAATTGATCGGCTGCCTGAGATAAAAGCGCCGTTAGGAGCAAATAAAGGATGAATACAAAATGTTTCATTATAATAATTATTCGAAAATGAACCAATCGAAATCGGTATAACCCGAGTCGTTGGTATTGTTTTCTTTTAGTGCAAAAATACCAACTTTGGCGCCAATCCAGCGTCCTGCACGTGCTTTAAATACATTCTTTAGTTCAATAAAGTTTGTGCCGTCGGTGCTGTATGCAAAACTGTAATTGGCTTCATTGTAAATATTTACCTTAAAGAAAAAACTGTTTCCGTTGGTTTCGATTTTTTCAATTTGCTGCTGTTTGCCTTCGGTGCGAGCATTTTCGCATGCATTTAGGGTAATAAACGTTTTTCCATCGATGAATTCGCAAGCCAGATATGCATAATCTTCGCCCATAATAATCAGGCCTGTTTTATCGCCATCCATTTTTGGG
>JAFGAF010000051.1 GCA_016933815.1 Prolixibacteraceae bacterium | reverse complement strand
CCTACGTAAACTACGGCTCCTCGCGATGACGGGCGCTTCGTAAAAAAAGGGGAAAGGAATGGCGGCTGCGCCGCCATTCCTTTCCCCACACCACGCCGAACAAGGCTCGTCATCGCGAGGAGCCGACCGAAGGAAGGCGACGTGGCGACCCCTTGATGTTAAGTAGCGCATCCATCAAAGCAAAAACAAAAAATCGACGTGGCGATATCATGATATTATGCAGCGCATCGGGCAAAGCAAATACATCAAAACCTTACCAATCCCGGAGGGATTGCATTGGAATGTTGGAATATTGGAGTAATGGGAAAATAGGTCCAGAAAATTGAATTTTGTGATTTGGAATTTGTGATTTGGAATTTGTGATTTGGAATTTGTGATTTGGAATTTGGAATTTGGAATTTGTGATTTGGAATTTTAAAAAAGGAGCTTCCCTTTCGGAAAACCCCTCTCGCCATTCGGCTATTTTTTTGTGTTTAGGTACCGATCGACTGCCAACACCAGAAACATGAAATTGGTCGATCCGCCCCCCATCACGTATTCGGTTTGCTGCCAAAAATACGGCCACTCTTTCAACTCGGGCAGGTCGGGCCTTATTAAAGCGGTACCCGATACCACCCCACCGGGTATGTACGACCAATCGGCACGGTTTAAACCGTAACCCACCAACACCGAGTTGGAACCAACACCCGAAGCAAACGATGCGTTATTGTCGCCCGGATGAACGCCCAAGTTAAAATTGAGCGCATTCATAAAAAAGTCGGGCGAAGTAAGCTCGGGCCATGCTTTGTGTACAAAATATTGTTCAACGCCAAAACGCTGAATGGTCCATCCTGCACCCCAAATGTGCGGCCGGTAGGGCACTCCGAATGGCGAAGCTTTGGCATCGCTCTCAATTTTTTCGGCCTGAACTTTAACCGCTTCGGCCAAACGTGTCTTAAATTGCTTATCCTTCAACAAAGGCAAAGCCATGCCAACCGTCCAGACTGTTTGACCTGCCTGTGCTACAATATAATCGGCCATGCTGTAAAGCTCATCGGCAAAGCGTTCATCGTTGGTGCTAACAAGCAACTGTGCAGCAAAATGCACCTTACTGCGGTTGGTGCGGCTGGTTTTGCCCGATGTTTCCCAAAGTTCAAGGGCAGTTTGCAAACATTCTTCCGAAAGTTGGGGATTGCTTTTGGCCAAAGCACGTGCAGCAACAGCAAGACCGGCACCTACCCCACACTCGCGGCCTTGGTTTTCCTCGGTAAATACCCAGCGGTCGTCGCGTTTGTTTTCGGGCATGGTTGCGTCCCACTTAACATTATCGGTCATTGCAGCGGCATCGCCCAGCATTACGTACTGATCGAGCCGAGGGCAGATAATCCCCCTGTACAAGCGTCCCAAAGAACGGTATCCGCCCAAAACGCTCAACAAGCCGTGTTCAATTTGTTGCACCACATCGTTGTGCCCGTCGGCCTTATGAATTTCAACCACACGGTTTTCCTGATCGATAGTTGTTGCATCGTAATCGATATTGAACTCTTCAACCATTAATGCAAGCAACTCAATGGTGCCAATCTGCGATTCAACACGAAGGTCGAAATCGCCGGCATCGTGCCAGCCGCCACGGTCGAGCCCGGGCACTTGTTCGTTGGGTTTGTACTTGCTCAATGTTGATGCACCCTGCAAATAACCATCAAAATGATTGAGATCGGTGGGAGCCATTAAAGCATCGTCGAGGTGACAGGCATCGTGCCATACACGGTAGTGATCGTTCACGCGCATGTGGCACATTTGCACGGGTAAAAAATAATCGATAACAGGTTGCCAAACATGCTGCTGAAAAACCGACTTGTCAATCTTGAAAGGATTGCTGTAGCTTTCGTTATGCTGCACAACGTACATGCCTTCGTCGGTAAAACTTGAAAAATCGGCTCTAAAATAATTGTACCTCAAAAACTGCCCCCACAAAGGAGCATCAAATTCTTTTACAAACACATAACCATTCTCGGTAAGTTTAAGCAACCTGACCGGATCGATACGTTTGGTTTCAACATCGGTTTCAATAACAACCATTTTAGGCTGCAGCGGATGATAACCCACCTGCGAAACTTGTATCACCGGTTTGTATTTCCAGTTTTTATCCACATTGGGGCTTACCACCCACTCGAGCGCTCCCTTTGTTTTATTGGCTGCCAATGTTTCGCGCAAAATGAACCATCCATTATTGTGATTCCCGCGCCCGTCGTACAAAGCCAGTTCTCCTTTCGATTCAAATTTTATGCGCTGCAAATCGTTTTCGGGCACCATGGTAAACACTTTCCCTTTTGCAAGCGCCTGTGTAATGAAATGGTCTTGATCTTTCACCACCGGACCGTTGGCTTGTTGAGTAAATATGCCAGTTTGGCCATCCATCAACCACGACTTACCGAAAATATGTCCCGGAAAAAGTTCAATATTGAAGCCAACTTTACCAACCCATTCGGCAGGCAGGGGCTCATCGAGATCGACAGTAATTTTAAACGAGCTGCCTTCGAGCGCTGTTACGCTCACCTTGTATTTAAGCACCAAATCGGGGTAAGTAATGGGGTTAAAACCTTTAAGGTGACGGCTCGAATCGGGGAACCAAAGCTCGCGGCTAATGGTTTTGTTCACTTCATCGATTACTTGCTTTCCTTCTTTGGGTATGGGCGACCATTGCCCCGGCGATACCTCAAGCCTTACATCGCCATTGGCCACAACGCGTTGGCCATGCTGAATAATGGTAACGCCTGTTTGATGGCCTTCGGGATAAATATCGGCAAAAACGGTAACGTTCAAGCCGGGCATTTCGAGGTAGCCCTTGTTGTTGAACGTTAATTGACACATGCCTTGCAATACAATAATCATCAAGGCACAAAACAAGAATAATTGTTTCATACGGTAAATAGTTAGATTAATAAATTACGTTTATAATAGGTCTGTAAAAATTTCATATAAAACCTGCTTTTCATTCTCCCAATTCAATTGTTCGCGGGCTTTGGAGCAGTTTTCTTTCCAGTTTTTCAGCCGGTCGTTATTGGCCAGCATCTGATTCAGTGCATTTGCAATAAGTTGCGGGTCGGTTTTTTCAATCACCAACCCAACCCCATGTGTATCAACAATTCGTTCCATTTCGGGCAAACGTGTTACCAACACGGGCACCATCGAATGAATATAGTCGAATAACTTATTTGGGAGTGCAAAATAATAATTCAAACCGATATTCTTCTCAACCGAAAGGCCAATTGTTGCAAAACGGGTAATTTTTCGCAATTCGCCAAAAGGGATTTTGCCGGTCATGATCACCTTATCGGTCAAATTCTCGCTTTCGATTAAAGCCTTGCAGGCATTGAACTTATCGCCATGCCCAACTATAACCAGCCGGGCATTGTTCACATGATGCATGGCCAAAATGGCTTCTTCAACACCTCGCCCAAGGTTAACGGCTCCCTGATAAATAATTACCGGCACATCAATCGGGAAAGGCGGAACGAAATCGCTTTCGAGCTCCGGAAAGCCTGTTGTTTCGGGCAAGTTACGAAGAACCTCGAAACGGGTACCGTATTTTTGGTAATAAACATCGGCAATGCTTTGGCAAACCGTGTAAGCTTTTGGTAATCGGGGCAGTATTGCCTTTTCGATGCTTTCCCATGCTCGTTTAACTGCGGGCCGATGCACCAATTCGGGCACTTCGGTAAAATACTCGTGGCTATCGTAAACCAAAGCTTTGCGAGTGAGCTTTGTTGCAAGAAAGGCAGCGGGCAACGAATCGAGGTCGTTAGCTACAACAACATCGAATTTTTTTACCATCAAATAAAAAAACAAGCGAATATTATAAGCGGCATAAAACAGCGGCCCTTTGTTGAACCAAAGTTTAAAACGTCGTGCAGCATAAATACTTTCTGTTACAGGCAGGCTTTTTTTGAGTTGCCGGCCGGCCATAGTAACAACAAAGCCCATACCCACAAGTGTAGTTGCCACTTTGTGCACCCTATTGTCGGTTGCCAAATCGTTGGTTACTGTCAACACAAGTGTTTTGGCTGCTTTTTTATTATTGGTTTTTATCATGAATAACTAAACATTGAAATCGATTTTAAGGCTAACGGCATCGGGGAGTAGCCTGAAAGTTTTACGGTGGTATTGGGTTTCGCCCCAAATGGAAATTGCTTTGCGATGATCTTTGGTTGGGTAACCCTTGTTTTTGTTCCAAGCGTAATTGGGGTATTGAGCGTGCAGTTGCTGCATGAGGCTGTCGCGGTGGGTTTTGGCCAAAACCGATGCAGCTGCAATCGACATGTACTTGCCATCGCCCTTAACCACACACAGGTGTTCGATATTTTTATATTTTTTAAACCTGTTACCATCGATGAGCAAATGTTGCGGAGTAATTTTAAGCTGATCGACTGCCCTGTGCATGGCCAAAAACGAAGCATTAAGGATGTTTATTTGATCAACCTCGTTGTTATCGACAATGCCAACAGCCCAGGCCAGCGCTTGGCTTTCGATAAGCGGGCGCAACAAATCGCGTTGTTTTTCGCTAAGCTGTTTCGAATCGTTGAGCAAGGGATGGTCGAAATTTTCGGGCAACACCACGGCAGCGGCAACAACCGGCCCGGCCAAACAACCCCTTCCGGCTTCGTCGCAACCGGCTTCAACAATACCTTGTTTGTAAAAAGGCAATAACTTATTTTTCATTACTTTTCGATTCATTCAAAAAATAAAAAAGCTTTATTGCAAGGCTTTTTCAATCGACTCCCATACCTTTTGAGCGGTTAAATCCCAGTTAAACTTTTCGCGCTGCATGCGCCCCTTCATCACCAGGCTTTTTCGCAAATCGGGGAAAGCAATAATTTGCTGCATGGCATTGGCAATGCTATCAACATTGTTCGGATCGACATACAAAGCTGCATCGCCGGCCACTTCGGGCAACGAAGCCACTTTTGAGCAAATAACTGGAACATCGCAATGCATGGCTTCAACAACAGGTATTCCAAAGCCTTCGTTAAACGATACCAGCATAAGCGCTTCGGCCGAAGCCAGCACCATTTGCAGCACTTCGGTCGAAAGCCGCCCGGTAAAAACCAGATCGTCGGCATATTGCATTTGAGTAATTTGCTCGCTTAAATACGAAGCACCCCACATGGGTTCGCCCACAAAAAGCAACTTTACCTCTTTATCGTCGTTGGCTTTAAACTGCTCAAATGCAGCCAATAAACCTGCAATATTCTTACGCGGATTGCGCGAACCCACATAAATAAAATAGGGTTTGCCATTGGTGTAACGTTTTCTGATTTCGGCTTGCACCTCGTGGCTTAAAGGGCTGTACAATGCATTGCATCCGTTGTAGGCCACATCTATTTTTTGGGGGTTTAGACCATAGGTGCGCACCATATCGGCTTTACTAAATTCCGAAACAGTAATTACACGTTTTGCTTTTTTTGCATAACGAGGGAAAAAAAAGTTGTAATACTTACGGTAGAAAAAAGGGAAATCGGACGGCCTGTGCGCAAAATTGATATCGTGAATAACATCAACAGTTGGCACTTTGGTACGCAACGACATCCAGCCGTCGGGCGACAAAAACACATCGGGACGGAATTTGCGCAAAATACGCGGAATATCAATTTCGTAATGCCAAAACCACAAAAACGGATGCCGCGAAGGTATAGTTGTGCGGACAGCCTTAACATTTTTGCCGTAAACAAACGATTGATCCCATTGCCTGTCGAAAATAAAAACAAACTCGTGCTCGGGATGATCGTGTACGATGCGGCTCAGCGTTTCGTGGGCAAACCAGCCAATACCTTCGAGCCTGTTTTTCAACAAATGTTGTGTGTTTACTGCAATCTTCATCCAATAAATTTTGGTGTTCACCTAATTTTTTTCACCGGCAGTGAGTGTTTTCCATTTTTATGATACGCAAATATAGACAAATATGGACACCAAGGCAACATTGGCTGATAAAGCCATTTGAGCTAAATTGCACCGCGAACGATGTTTTTTTTGCACACAAATGTAACAAACGAAAAAATATATCGTCATTTGCACAGATCACAACAATGGAAGACCAACTGCTCGAACATATAATTGAAAAATGCAAGCAAGGCAACAGGCAGGCGCAAACCGAACTGTACTGGCGCTATTGCAAAGGCATGTACAGTGTGAGCCTACGCATACTCAACAATACAGCCGAAGCCGAGGATGCCATGCAAGAAGCTTTTATTGCAGCTTTTGGGCAGTTGAACACTTTTAGGGGCGAAGTAAGTTTTGGCAGCTGGTTGAAACGGATTGTGGTTAACCGATCGATAGACCAATTGCGCAAACGGAAAATTAAGTACGACGATCTTTCGAAACTGGCCAATAGCCAACCCAAAAACGAAGAAACTAACAATTACGACACACTAAAACCCGAAATGGTTAAAAAAGCTATCGCCAAATTGAAAGACAACTACAGGGTAATACTCACCTTGTTTTTAATTGAAGGTTACGATCACGATGAAATTGCACAAATACTAAAAATATCGAACGGCTCATCGCGCATTATCTACTACAGGGCAAAAGAGCAACTGAAAAACGAACTGATTGTTATAAAAAAGAAGATGGAGGCAAGCATCTATGGATAGTTTTGAAAAACAAATAATTGAAATGCGAAACGGACTGCAAACCGATGAACCCGACCAAGGGCACTTCGACCGTTTCGAAATGAAACTCGAAAGGAACAAACAAAAGTTTCTGTTTAAAAGAATCTACATTTGGCCTGCCATTGCAGCGATTATAGTGTTTGGCTTATTCTTGTTCATCCCCACACCCGAAAACGAGCAAAAACAAACCACACTCGGGCAGGTATCGGAGCAATATGCACAAGTTGAATTCTATTACACAAAAGCCATTCAGCATGAAACCGAAAAAATAAAAGCATTGAACGAACAAATGGGATCCGATAACGCCATTCAGCTTTTGGTAAGCGAATTGGAAGAATACGACCAAGTTTATGAACAATTGTGCACCGACTTAAACGCTGCACCAAACGACCAGCGCGTTATTAACGCTTTGATTGCGTATTACCAAACAAAGCTCGAAATCAGTCAGAAAATATTAGAAAACATACAATTAAAATCGAACAGCAATGAAAACACTGAAATTTAGGCTCATAACAGTAGCCCTGCTCATTATTTGCACCAACAGCTTAATGGGGCAACACACAAAAACAGTTAATAAAAGCTGGAAATCAAACGAGATTGAAACCCT
>JAFGAF010000415.1 GCA_016933815.1 Prolixibacteraceae bacterium | reverse complement strand
ACTGAATATAAAACCGACCAATCGCCATTAACGTTGGCCGACAAAAAGGCGCACATAGCAATTGTAAATCAAATTAGTGAATGCAACATCCCCATTCTTAGCGAAGAAGGAAAAACAATAGCATTTGATGAGCGAAAAAAATGGGACACCTTTTGGTTGGTCGATCCACTCGATGGGACTAAGGAATTCGTTAAAAAGAATGGTGAGTTTACCGTTAACATTGCCCTTATAGAAAAACAGCAACCAATAATGGGGGTAATTTATGTGCCTGTAAAACACGAGCTATACATTGGAATAGTTGGCGAAGGCGCATGGCTGGTCACCAACACGAGCCCACAAACAAGTTTAGAATATATAATCGGGAATGCACAAAAGCTGCCATTGCATGCATCTCAAGCCGATACTTGCCGGGTGGTAGGCAGCCGTTCGCACATGAGCGACGAAACAATGGTATTTATCGAAAAACTAAAGCAATCATACAGCAACATTGAAATGGTATCGATGGGCAGCTCGTTAAAAATATGTTTGGTTGCACAAGGCAGTGCCGACATTTATCCACGCTTTGGACCAACAATGGAATGGGACACCGCCGCCGGACATGCCATTGCCTTAGCAGCAGGTAAAAAAGTAACACTAAGCGATGAGCAAACTCCCCTTACTTACAATAAGGAGAACCTGCTTAACCCATGGTTCATTGTACAATAAACATACTGACGAGATGCATCACGTCTCCAAGATGTATCGCATCTCTTTGATTTATAGCATCACTATCTGATGCTACTTTATCTTTGAAGCTGAATGTAACTTTAAGATACTCATAACTGAAACCTAAGTGAGCAGCCCCGAGTTTTTTGGGGGAATACATACACTTATAAACTTAATCACTATCTTTGAATTTGATGAAACGAGCCATGTGAAATACATTTCACACACAACAAATGTTTGTATGGCGAGTTCCTCTGCCAAAGCGGGGCAAGCTATACGGTTAGTATGGAAATTTAAAGAAATAAAATTTGATCAAACAGGTAATTTGCAACTTAAGAATTACAATCAGATGAATTACCAACAATACATACCATTATTAGTGCCGAGACGTACCAAGATAGATCATGTCTCCAAGATGCATCGCATCTCTTTGAATTATAGCACATCAAACATTTATCACATTTCATATTTCAAAAACATTAACAACAATGACAACACCCAACCCAAATCACATTTACACAACTTTCGACAAAATTAAAGACCGCAACGCTAAAGAAATATACCTGAAACAACGCGGCAAAGTACTGTGGTTCACAGGCCTGTCGGGATCAGGAAAAACAACACTGGCCAGCATGCTCGAAAAAAAGCTCTTCGAGTTCAACTACTTTTGCCAAATACTCGATGGCGACAATGTACGTTCGGGCATCAACAAAAACCTGCGCTTTACCGAAGAAGACCGTTTGGAAAACATACGCCGCATTGCCGAAGTTTCAAAGTTATTCATGAACTGTGGCATTATACTAATATGCGCTTTCATTAGCCCAACCGCCGAAATGCGTAACCTTGCCCGCGAAATAATCGGCGAGGACGACTTTTTAGAAATTTTTGTAAACACTCCGCTCGAAGTATGTGAGCAACGCGACCCCAAAGGCCTTTATAAAAAGGCACGTGCAGGCGAAATCAAAAACTTTACCGGCATATCGTCGCCATTCGAAAAACCCGAAAACCCTTTTATCGAAGTAGATAATACCAAACCCGACATGGACGAAACGGTAAAAGAATTGCTGCGCAAAATATTGCCCGAAATACGTTTCGACCCCACAAAAAATCTGTAGCTACAAAACTGCTTATGCCAGTCCATCTAATGCCTAGCCCTTAAAGCAACTTTTGAATAAATAGATGAAAAACCAAAATATCAATTAAAAAATATAATTATGAACAGGTGTTATTTTATTGATCACAAAGGAACCCGAATTTACTACATCGATTTCACCAATTTAAGAACCGAAAAAGAAATTGAAGAGGTAATGATTGAAAGCAAAACATTGATTCGAAGCAGCTCAAAAAAATCGATGGTCAATCTTGCAAACATCGACGGCATGCACTTCAACAACACCATAAAAGAACTTTTTACCGAATATGTAAAAGGCAATGCCGATTACGTACAAAAAAGTGCCATTGTTGGAGTAACCGGGCTTAAACGAATTGTATTTAATGGCATTATGAAGTTAACCGGACGAGATGTTAATTGTTTAAACAGCGTTGAAGAAGCAAAAAACTGGCTCACCGAACCCAGCCGAAAATAATCTGGCTAATAAGAATATAACTAACACCTAAATCCGCAAGTCATTGTATATTAAAACCCTAAACAGCAACAAATTATCTTCATAGCAAGTCAACTCAAACTTTTGGCAAAATGTGAAGATAAATGGGAAAGCCTCATAGGTATTGGGGAGCTTTTTGAGGCCCCAGATAAAATTCCGCAGGAACGACAAATTTTATAATGCCGGATTTCAATCCGGGGCAAAACAACATAATTTACACATAAAGTTTCGCAGGAACGGAACATCTAATTGTTTACAGGCAACACAGCATAAATCATAAATCCAAAATATCATTCTTTATACAATTTTTGGCCTTCTATTTAGTTTATCTATTGTGCCCATCAGGTAAATTCATAATTTATTCTATTTTTGTAGCACTTTATATAAATGTAAAGCATGGGCAAATCCGGACAGTAACTTTGCAAAAGCATGTGTTCCGGGTTTTTATTTTAAAATACAATAAAAAAATTGAACAATGCCCGTTAAAAAGTTGATATTTGTTATTATAGGATTTGTTTTTACGCTTAACCTTGCCGCACAACAGCAAACCGCCGATTTAGGCATTTTTGCCGGTGGCGCTCTGCCTTTTTCCGACTATTCGCATGTTAAGGTTTTCCGATCGACAGGTGTTAATGCAGGTGCTTTTTACCGTCACAATTTCAACTCACGAATTGCTCTCAGAATTAATGCATTATACGGACAAGTAGGAGCCATTGGCTATTTAAATAACACCGAAAACCAAATCAGCTTCAGAAAAAATGTTTTCGATTTATCGGCATTGGTCGAAATAAATTACAACGATTTTTTGCTCGGAGTTGATAAAATGCGCTTTGCACCTTATGTGTTTACCGGTTTCGGGCTTTCGTTTTTCCCCGGCAGCAATCAAAATTTTGTAATGAGCCCAAATATTCCAATAGGTGTTGGCGTAAAATACGCATTAACCAAAAAACTTGGTATTGGTGCCGAGCTTTCGACCCGTAAATTAATGAACGACGAACTCGATAACCTTAACAACCCATACACCGAAGTGAACCTTCCCAAAGTAAGCGATATTATTCACAATAATGACTGGATTAACTATTTTGGATTAACTTTGACCTATAAATTTTACTCGGGCAAAACGCCTTGTCCGGCATATAATAGTTTATACGACTAATGAGCTGTATCGATAACATAAATATAAAAAGGGTACCGCGCCATGTAGCCATTATTATGGATGGCAACGGGCGTTGGGCCAAACAACGCGGAACCAATCGCATTTTTGGGCACGAACATGGTGTTGAGGCAGTTCGAAATTCGATCAAGGCCGCTGCACACATAGGTGTTGAATACCTTACGTTGTATGCCTTTTCGACCGAAAACTGGAGCCGACCAAAATACGAAGTAGATGCATTGATGCGGCTGTTGGTTAATGTTGTAAAAAACGAAACCGACGAGCTGAAAGCAAACAATGTGCAACTAAAAATAATTGGCGACCGACAAAGCTTGCCAAAAAAAGTATGCCGCGAAGTTGATAAAATGGTCGAAAAGCTTTCGGCAAACACCGGGTTAACAGTTTTAATTGCCCTTAGCTACAGCTCGCACTGGGAAATCATAAATGCTGTTAAATCGATTGCTTACGATGTTAAAAAAGGAAAAATTGAGCCCGAAGATATTTCACGAGAACTGTTTGATAGCTATCTTGCCACCGCAGAAATTCCAAACCCGGAATTGATGATACGTACAAGTGGCGAAACAAGGCTTAGCAACTTCTTATTGTGGCAATTAGCTTATGCCGAGCTTTATTTCACACAAAAACTGTGGCCCGACTTCTGCGAAGAAGATTTTTATCAGGCCATTTGTAACTATCAATCGAGGGAACGACGTTTTGGCAAGACCAGTGAACAATTAGAAAAAACGAATTTGAAATAATGACTACAAAATTTTCAATTACAACAATATTGTTGTTTATATTTTTTAACGCTTGGGCTCAATTACCCGACAGCACTAATTTCTCGATTTATTATTCCAGTCCGAAACAATACACTATTGGCGGAATTGACATTACCGGAATTAAATACCTCGATAAAGAAATGCTCAAAGACTATGCAGGCATTCAGGTTGGCGACCAAATCACCATTCCGGGAGATAAAATCACCGACATCATCAAAAAATTTTGGCGGCAAGGGCTTTTTTCCGATGTAAAAGTTAATGCCAACAAAATTATCGACGATCAGATTTTTATCGAAATATACCTTCGCGAACGCCCAAGGCTCACAAAAGTTGAATACCACGGCGTAAAAAAATCTGAACTCGAAGACATTAAAGAAAAAGTACTTCTACTCGAAGGCAGTCAGGTTGTCGATGCTCAATTGGTTAATGCCGAACGCATTATCACCAACATCTTCAAGGAAAAAGGCTTCCTCGATGCCGAAGTGCGAATTGTTCAACGCGACGACCCCGAAAACGAAAACTCAATTATTTTGGACATCTATGTCGATAAAAAAGAAAAAGTAAGGGTACAGGAAATTGTTTTCCATGGCGCCGACCAGGTTTCGGTTCACAAATTGAACCGTGCCATGAAAAAAACCAACGACAAGCAATGGCGTAACTTTTTCAGACCCAAAAAGTTCCAGGAAGATCTGTATTCCGAAGACAAAATAAAAATGATCGACAAATACAACGAATTGGGCTTCAGGGATGCAATTATTACCTCCGACAGCGTTTCAAAAATTGAAGGCACCAACGAAGTAAAAATCGATATCTGGATTGACGAAGGCAACAAATATTTTTTCAGGGATATCAACTGGGTGGGCAACACCATTTACCCGTCCGATTACCTCAACGCATACCTTGGCATCGAAAAGGGCGCCATTTACAACCAAAAACAGCTCGACAAACGTGTTTCGACCGACAACGATGCTGTTAGCAACCTTTATCTCGACAATGGTTACTTGTTTTTCAACCTTACACCGGTTGAAGTAAACATCGACAGCGACTCGATCGATCTTGAGATGAGAATTTACGAAGGCAAGCAAGCTACCATCGACCGCATAATTATTGAAGGCAACACCAAAACACACGATAACGTTGCCCGGCGCGAATTGTACACCTTGCCCGGCGATTTATTCAGCAAAACAAAACTGATGCGCTCGTACCGACAGTTGGCGCAATTGGGCCATTTCGATCAGGAACGTATTGGCATCGACCCCATTCCCAATCAGGAAAACGGAACTGTTGATATCAAATATTCGTTAATTGAACGTGCCAACGACCAAATTGAACTCTCGGGTGGTTGGGGTATGAACATGTTTGTGGGCTCGGTAGGTTTAAAATTTACCAACTTCTCAGCCCAAAACATAATGAACAAAGAAGCCTGGCGCCCACTCCCTGCCGGCGATGGACAAACACTTAGCCTAAGGGCCCAAACAAACGGAAAATTTTATCAGCAATATAGTTTTTCATTTATGGAACCATGGTTTGGAGGTAAAAAACCAAACAACTTCTCGTTATCCATTTATTATTCGAAACTTACCCAAAGTAACGCAAGCTACAACTATTACGGCGACTACGGAAGCTCTCCTTATGGTTATGGCTATTCACCATATGGAAGTAGTTATGGCGGATACGGAAACTACGGCAGCAGTTATGGCGGCGGATACGATTACACCAATGCCGATGTTATTGCCTGGCAAATTACTTACGGGGCATCGTTGGGATATGGTTACAGGCTCGAATGGCCCGACGATTATTTTACCCTGTACCACGAGCTTTCGCTTCAGCATTACAATTTAAAAGAATGGCCATATTACTTCTTAACCGATGGCGATATTAACGACTTTAGCATCAAAACTGCATT
>JAFGAF010000414.1 GCA_016933815.1 Prolixibacteraceae bacterium | reverse complement strand
CCAACAATCATAGGAACAAGTGGGGCGAGTTTGGTGTTTTCTATAAAATTTGATGCTATCAATGCGGATGCAACTGTTGCCAGCGCTGCCAATACAACCCACTGCCATTTTATTTTCAGGATCCGAAATAAAGAATAACCAAGTAAAAGTGAGAAAAATCCTGTGATATACCATTTATATGCCCAAATGTAGTACCATGCGCTTGAAGTGTCATTACTTGCAGGACTGCCCCAGTTGGCAAAAACCAATATTAAAACCAGTGTAAAAAAGTGAAATGATGTTTGCCACATTGGACGTTTTTCGGGTGGCAACTCAATATTCATTTGTTCTTCGCGCTTTACTTTTTCTTCTTTCCGGTAAATCAACGACATAGCCACGCCGATGATAACACTGAATGCGACAGCACCAATAGTCCGTGCAACACCCATTTCAAAACCCAATATACGGGCGGTTAAAATGATCGCAAGAATGTTAATTGCAGGGCCCGAATATAAAAAGGCAATAGCAGGACCTAATCCTGCCCCACGCTTGTGAATACTTGAGAATAAAGGTAAAATGGTGCAACTGCATACGGCCAGAATGGTACCGGAAACAGCTGCAACGGAGTAAGCCAGCCATTTTTTTGCATTTGCGCCAAAGTAACGCAATACCGAACCCTGGCTTACAAATACAGAGATAACACCGGCAATAAAAAACGCCGGTAATAAGCATAAAATAACGTGTTCACGTGCATACCATTTAACCAGATCGAACATAGCCGCAATAGCCGTATTAAACCTTACGCTTTCGATTGGCAGGAAAAAGGCCACCCCAAAAATAGCGGCAATCCATAACAGGATTTTTAACTCTTTTTTTGTTTCCATTATTGAAATTAATTTATTTAGCGTTTCGTCTAAACCCGAAACATAAGCTTAAATTTTTTTAGAAATATACCCTGATGATATAGTAAATACCAACTACGATAAATAATACCGCAATTACCCGGCGAAACCATATTTCAAATGTTTTCACCTTATTGTAAACATTTCCTATTCCCGATAGGGTATAAGCAAGCACCCATGCAAAAATAATTACCGGAATACCTGTAGCCAATGCAAAAACTATGGGAAGATACAGTCCTGATGCACTGGTAATCGTCATGGGCACCAGCATGCCAAAGTACAACACCCCACTATAGGGGCAAAACGCCAATGCAAAAACTATTCCCAATAAAATTGCATCAATGTAGTTCCATGAGCTTTTGTTTTCCATACGTAAGGATAATTTACCCAACCCCGGGAAATTAATTTTGATGAGGCCCAGCATGAAAATACCAATGATGATGAGTAGCGGCCCTATGAGTTTTTCACCATATCGCTGAAAGAAACCTGAAAATTGGAATTGGTCGGCTCCCAGAAAAATGATAAGTGCAATGGAAGTGTATGTTATTGCTCTACCCAGCGT
>JAFGAF010000413.1 GCA_016933815.1 Prolixibacteraceae bacterium | reverse complement strand
GCATGGCTGCTTTTTCCTGAGCGCTGTCCGCCTGTGATAAACGTAATGTGAGATGCCATAATTTATCGTTTACATTCCAAAATTATCGGGACATGGTTCTTTTGTTTCGATGGTTTTTGAGCACACATCTTTCTTGTAAATCCATTTTACCACGTCACCCTTGGCTAAATTACAATTAATTGCCAAGGTTTTGGCCGGTTTGCCGTTAATGGTAAAATACCAGGCATTTTTGTCTTTAATGTTCTCTACACCATTAATTGCATCAACAAAAACATAATCGTTAATAGGGTGGGTTTGAACTGTAGCTGTATGCAGCAATGCTTTAAGGGCTGTTATGTTATTTTCAAAACTCACTGATTTTTCAATGTTTTCAGTCTCACCACCAAAATCGATTATCACTTTAATTTCGTTTTTGTTGCTTGCAAAAAGGTTTAGGTGCAACAATAAAATTAATGCTACACCTAAAAATTTAGTTGATTTGATAAATGCCATTATCGTTTAGTTTAGATAAATTGCCATTGTAGGTGAAATACCTGTTTCAAGAGTTTTTTCTAGCTGGCCATCTTCGGCATAGATTTTTATTGAACCACCGCTAACAACACTCTCGGCAGTAAAGAGATACAGCTTGTTATCGGCATTGTTGTACGAAATGCCTTTAGGGCCTGAAATGCCTTCAATAATAGTGGTGAAAGCACCTGTAGTAATGTTAAATTCAGCTACAGCACCCGAAAGGTTCCAGTTTTCGTCGTATTGAGTTTTCAGAACGTACAATTTTGAGAAATCGCTGTTTGCAGTTAAAATTGAACCATATTCGGTGCTCACCCCATCGGTTTTATAAACTTGCTCAATTTTGTTGCTTGTGGTATTAATGTAGCCTAAGCCTGTTTCTTCCGAAAAATTACTCCATGTGCTTATAAAAGTTACATAAAGGTTTTCGTTATTGTCTTTCATGAAATACGATGAAACAGCAGGCGTTTCAATGTAGCTTAAGTTGTTGTTCTCGAGATTAATAACAGCAATTTTGTTAATGAAGTTTAAGGCAACATACAAATTATTGTTGGCAATTGCCAAGCCTTCAGGACCTCCGGGCAAAGCAATTTTAGCTTCAACCTTGCTCGTTTTTGTGTTGAATTTAGCAATATAGGTATCGGGCATAACAGTCCAATCGGGGTTTTCGCCCCAACACGAAATGTACAAATAATCGCCACTACCTGCACAATACCTTGGTTTTGCAATGTCTTCGGTAATACCGTTGCGGCTTTGAATAAACAAAGGGTTCACAACAATAATTTGATCGCTCTCGTTGCCCATCAAATAAATGCTGTCGTTGTATTCGTATGCAAACTGTATGTTTGAAAGCAGTTCAATACCATTGTTTTGCGTTGTAAAGTAATTGTTGTGCAATTCGCCATTTTCGTAATCGTACTTGGCAATACTTGCGCCACCATCGCCAAAATTGCCATAGTTAACAATGTAGGCACCTTTTACCAATTCGCTTGGGAACGGATCGGGATCATTTTCGGTACATGATGAAAAAAATAATATACCTACAAAAAATAGAATGAGAAGTTTAAATGAGATTTTCATAATAAATTGACTTTAAATGTTTTATGATTATTTATGATTTTAAGACAAGTGTTAAGCCAACTCTAAAACTTACGCCCGGCATGGCATAATATTTCTCGTTTTGGTAGCTTACATTGAAAATGTTATTGACTTGAAATGAAAGTTTTAAGTCTTGTTTTTTTAGTTGGAAATTGTACTTTGCGCCGGCATTTGTCAAAAAATAGGGCTGTAGTTTTGCACCTAAGTAAGTGGCATATCGAACTCCGGTGAAACTGCCATCGATGAATGCACTTAACGCTTTATATTCAAATGAGTACGCTATATTTCCCATGTGGCAGGGAGTATATATTAGTTGGTGTTTTAAGGTAGAATTGTCGGCTTTATGTTCGAT
>JAFGAF010000050.1 GCA_016933815.1 Prolixibacteraceae bacterium | reverse complement strand
TTTGAAGAGCTGTTGCCTCCTTCGCAGTTTGTTCGTGTTCATCGTTCATTTATTGTGAACATCAATGCTGTAACAGGTCTCGATGGCGGAGTTGTTTTTATCAACGATATTGAAATCCCAATTAGTAAAACACGTCGCGAAGAATTGTTCAAAAACATCAAAATTGTATAAAAAAAAGAGGCACATTAACCATGTACCTCTCCAGTGATTTTATACTTATTTTTATTTTATCCCTTTCATCATTTTCTTTAACCATGGAGAAATAAGCATCAGTATTGCTGCGGCAATGGCTGTTTCAATTGCAATAAACCAAAAAACATTTACTTCCATGTCGAGCCCTGTTTCGAGTTTAATTGAAATGGCTTTCATTTGCGATGCAACAAAGTTACCAGCGGCAAAAGACCCCATCCAAACTCCCATCATGGTTGAAACCAATTTGGGTGGCGAAAGTTTTGTAACCATCGAAAGGCCAATGGGCGAAAGGCAAAGTTCACCAAAAGTATGCAGCATGTAAACCATAATGAGCCAAAGCGGGCTGACCAGATTCCCACCCATAGACGATTTGTCGGCAAAAGCCATTATAATAAAACCTACGCTCAGTAAAAGCATACCCCAGCCAAATTTCATTGGTGTATTGGGGTTGAGGCCCTTTTTATCGAGCTTAAGCCAAAGTATGCTGAAAATTGGAGCAAACAATACAATGAAAATGGCATTGATGCTCTGGAACCACGATGCAGGTATTTCCCAATTGCCTATTAATCTTTGGGTGCTGTCGCGTGCAAAAATGTTGAATGTGGTTCCGGCTTGTTCAAAACCACTCCAGAAGAATATGTTGAAAACAGCCAAAACAATGATTACAGCAACACGGCTCCATTCTGTTTTGCCGTTTGTTCCCCTAAAAATACTGCTAATAATGTATGCTAAACCTCCAATAATCGCAATGTTAATTATCCATTTCCGAACAACAGGAGGGATGGCATCGAAGCCAAAAATAAGAAGCAAAACAAAGCCTACTAAAGCCAAAACATATAATACAATGCTGCCCCAGTCTTTGAGCATTAACCTTACTTTTTCGCCATTGTATTTAGGAGGCATACCAATTGTACCCAGCGTGTGGCTTCGTAGAAAGAACCAAACAGTACCAATTAGCATCCCAATACCGGCTGCCATAAAACCGTATTCCCATGCAACCTGCTCGCCCAAACGACCGGCAACAAGCGGCGAAAGAAACGCTCCCATGTTAATACCCATGTAAAAAATGGTGAAACCACCGTCTTTTCGCGGATCGTTATTGTCGTACAATTCACCTACCATGGTCGATATGTTGGGCTTGAAAAAACCGTTCCCAAGAATCAATATACCTAAGCCGGCAAAGAATATCATTTGGCGATAATCCATATCGGCATTTTTCATCATGGCGCTGCTGGCCAGCATAAATTGCCCAATGGCCATGGTTAAACCACCAATGTAAATGGTTTTACGTTGCCCTAAAATTTTATCGGCAAGCATACCCCCAATAATTGGTGTAACATAAACCAAACCCGTGAAAATACCGTAAATAGTGAATGCATCAAGCTCGGCCATTTCAAAGCCGCCATCAATAAAGTTGGCAGTTAAAAACAGCACCAAAAGTGCCCGCATTCCGTAATAACTAAAACGCTCCCATAATTCGGTAGCAAATAGCGACGACAAGCCTATCGGATGTCCAAAAAACGCTTTGTTTTTATCTTTAATCATAATGTAATTGGTTTTTAAGCAAACAAATGTACAATATTTTCTTTGTTACAAAAAGCGATAATGAGCAGCTTTTTGAATTTAAAATGCATCTTTTTTAATCTTTAATCGGCAATTCTTGTTAATTTTATTGGCATTATTTTAAATCGAAAATAATACACATGAAAATATTTGAAACGAGCAAAATATCGCAAGTCGATGCTTTAACCATGCAACTCGAACCGATAAGTCATATCGATTTAATGGAACGCGCAGCAGGTGTTTTTGCCAATTATATAATAAACGAAACTGTATTTGCCGGCCATGTATTTGTTTTTTGTGGACCGGGCAACAATGGTGGCGATGGTTTGGCCATAGCACGTTTACTGGCTCAGGTAAGCGGCCGTTTTAGTGTTCAAGTTTTTTTGCTCGATTTTGGGAAAGGGATCAGCGGTGCACCTGCGCATAATTTATTACGCTTGAACAACGAGTGTGGTATTGAACATGTTTTGGTGAATAATGTTGAATCATTTCCTGTTATTTCATCCAAGGCAATGGTAATCGATGCGCTGTTTGGTTCGGGCTTAAGCCGGCCCTTAAGTGGCATTGCCGCAGCTTTGATTAATCACATCAATCGCTCGGGTGCATTGGTTTATTCGGTCGATATTCCATCGGGTTTAATGGGCGAAAACAACGACGGTGTTGATTATAACACAATTATTAAAGCTGCTGTTACTGTCACCTTTCAGTTTCCCAAATTATCCTTTTTGTTATCCGAAAATGAACAGGTTCTAGGCACATGGTTGGTTCGCGACATTGGTCTTCATCCAAAAGCCATTTTACAAGTTCCATCTTCGTATTTTCTGAACAATTCAAGCAGTGTTGCACCATTGCTTCTGAAACGATCGAGATTTGCCCATAAGGGCAATTTCGGGCATGCCCTGTTAATTGCCGGTGCTTATGGGAAAATGGGTGCAGCGGTTCTGGCTGGTCAATCGTGCCTGCGTTCGGGTGTAGGTTTGTTGACCGTACATGTGCCGCATTTAGGCTATCCTATTATTCAAACTTCGGTTCCCGAAGCCATGACATCAATCGATGAGTCGGATTTAATGTTCACTTCGGTTGAAAACATCGAAACATATAATGCTGTGGGAGTGGGGCCAGGTATGGGAACAAAAGTGAATACCCAACGTGCTTTGAAAAATTTAATCGAATCGGTACAAAAACCAATGTTGCTCGATGCCGATGCTTTGAATGTTCTTTCGATGAACAGTAGTTGGTTGGAGCTTTTGCCTGCTCAGAGCATAATAACGCCCCATCCGAAAGAGTTTGACCGCTTATGTGGTAGTTCTGATACATCGTATCAACGTTTAAAAAAGGCCATTGCTTTTGCCAAAAAGTATGAATTAATTGTTGTATTAAAGGGGGCAAATACCCAAATAATTGAACCTGATGGCGTAGTTTGGTTCAATACTACCGGTAACAGTGGTATGGCAACAGCCGGAAGTGGCGATACCTTAAGCGGAATTTTACTGGCTTTGCTTGCGCAGGGTTACGCGCCTGCCCATGCTGCCCGTTTGGGCGTGTATTTACATGGTTTAGCCGGCGATTATGCCGCTCGTGAATTTAGTGCCGAAGCTTTAATTGCTTCCGATATTATCAATAATATTGGAAATGCTTTTAAAGAGCTTCATCAAAACTTATCTTTGTAAATGATTTTTGAATTATTTAGAAATTGACATTTTAAGTAACAATCAGATAAAATTATAGAATATGTATAACCTTAAACCATTGCTTATTTTTCTTGCTTTTTTGATGATGCAAAATTATGGCTTTGCACAACGTAAGTCGTCCGATCAGGTTGTTGAACAAGTTAAAGTGCCCGATGGCTTTGTTTATGCTTTGCCAAGGAACGGTATTGTTGTAAATGTTGATGTTCGTGCCGAAACTTACATTCCGGGGCCTTATGCTCAATATGCAAGCAAATACCTGGGTATCGAAAAACCTGTGCTTAAAAAAGAAACAAAATTTGAAATCATTAGTGTTGATGTTAATTTGTTTACCGAACCCGATCCTAATGCTGTATTTAAAATCCTCGATACTGCCATGGTCAATATCTCTTTGTTACCAAGTGGCATTATCAGTGGGCTTAATTTACAACAGC
>JAFGAF010000412.1 GCA_016933815.1 Prolixibacteraceae bacterium | reverse complement strand
TCAAAACCTTTGCTTTCCGATTTTCCGGCATTGGTGAGCATTGAGCCGGTTCCGCTCGGAACAGTTTGATAAACTTGCTGGTTGGTCCAGTCGATGTAAAACAGGGCCAGATTAGCATAAATTCGTTGTTCGAGCCATTTTGCTTTAACACCTGCTTCGTAGTTAATTGATCGCTCGGGATTGAACGAACGGTCTTCTTCGCGTTCGAAAGATGTATTAAAACCACCTGAATTATAGCCTTTTGCAATACTGACGTATGGGGCTATGTGGTTTGAAAAATTGTACTTTAAAGCTACTTTAGGTAAAATTTCGAAAAAATCCATTTCGCTGATTACCTTTTCAACGTTGGCTTGGCTTCCATTGGTGAAAACGTCGTACACATAATCGAGTGTGGCTACTTCGTAATCGGCACGTATGCCTGCCGTAGCTGAAAATCCACCAAATTTCAATGTTGATTCATGAAAAAAGGCCAGCCCCGTGTTGGAGTTATCGTACCATTTTGTGTTGTAATACTCGTTAAAAGGAAGTTTATATTGCTTAATTGCATCGGCTTCATAGTTTACTGTTACTTCTTTGTCTTTTAGTTGATTAAAGGCAAATACACCAAAAAGCCAGTCGTATTGCTCATTGTCTTTCGATTGAATGTTGATTTCCTGGGCCAGCATATCTTGTTTTTGAAATTGATCGACATAAAACAACGCTCTTGGAGTGAAATCCTGATCGATACCTTGTTCATCGTCAATTCGCTGGTAACTGGCTAAAAGCCTTAAATCGAAACTGTTGGCCGAATATGTCAGGCTCACCCCCGACGATAACATTTCTCTATTGTAAAAGCTCACACCGTTGTAATTAATATCTTTGGCCGTGTTGGTGCTATCCACATACAAAGCATACGGATAACCGCCTTGTTTACTGTTTTCGTATTGGATGTTTGCCGAGGCTTTCCACTTTTTCGAAATGTTGTATTGAAGTTTCATGCGACCCGAATAAGCGTTGATTTTGTCAACCTGCGAATTGTTGAACAGGTTGGTGTAAAAGCCATCGTTGTGGCTCATGTTGAGTGTTGTGAGTACCGATAGTTTTTTGCCGATAGCTTGGTTGTGAGTAATGTTGGCCCTAATTTGATTGTAATTTCCGTAATCGGCCGAAATGCTTGTAGAACGCTCTGTTCCGGGGCTATTGGTAATGATGTTGATGAGTCCTCCCATGGCATTTCTTCCGTACAATGTGCCCTGTGGCCCGCGTAAAACTTCAATTCGTTCAATATCAAACAAATCGAAATTGAATGTTGATTTCTCGAAATACGGAATGTTATCGACATATAGCCCTACCGACGGTGTGTTAATGCGATTGCCGACCCC
>JAFGAF010000411.1 GCA_016933815.1 Prolixibacteraceae bacterium | reverse complement strand
AATTTGTGATTTGGAATTTGTGATTTGGAATTTGTGATTTGGAATTCTTGTACAATAAACATTAACAAACAAAGCATTGGAACATACAGAACTACTTAAGAAAGTACGCAAAATAGAGATCAAAACCCGTGGTTTGTCGCGTAATATTTTTGCGGGCGAATACCATTCGGCTTTCAAGGGGCGTGGTATGGCTTTTAGCGAAGTTCGCGAGTACCAATTTGGCGACGATATCCGCAATATCGACTGGAACGTAACCGCACGCTACAACAAACCTTTCGTAAAAGTTTTCGAAGAAGAGCGAGAACTTACCGTTATGTTGCTGATAGATGTGAGCGGATCGCGCAATTTTGGTTCAACCGATAAGTACAAAAAGAATGTAATTACCGAAATAGCAGCCGTTTTGGCTTTTTCGGCCATTCAAAACAACGACAAAATAGGGGTCATCTTTTTTTCCGATAAAATTGAAAAGTTCATTCCGCCCAAAAAAGGGAAAAGCCACATTTTGCGTATCATCATGGAGCTGATCGACTTTGAACCCGAAAACAAGGAAACCAACATTACGCAAGCTTTGCAATACCTTACCAATGCGATAAAAAAACGTTGTACCGCATTTGTAATTTCCGATTTTATCGATAACAACAACGAGCTAAAAAGGGCACTCAACATAGCCAACAGCAAGCACGATATGGTAGGCATCCGTATTTACGACTCGCGCGAAGCACAGCTACCCTCAATTGGCATGGTAAAAATGAAAGATGCCGAAACCGGTCAATACCTATGGGTCGATACTTCGAGCCGACAAGTACGCGGAGCATACAATCACTGGTGGATCGAAATGAACAAACAACTCGACGAAGCATTTACCAAAACGGGTGTCGATTATGTAAATGTAAATACCAGCGAAGATTACGTAAAATCGTTAATGACACTTTTCAAAAAAAGAGGAAGCAAATAAATACGAACACATGAACAAGGTTTTAAGAAATATTGGCGTAATGCTGCTGTTTTTGTTAACAGTACTCGTTTCGCAGGCACAGGAAATTAAAATTAAGGCCGAGCTCGACAGCAGTATCATCCTTATTGGCGATCAGGTAAATCTGAACCTGCAAATTGAGTACCCGGCACAAATCGACATTATGTTTCCTGTTCCGGCCGACACATTGGGCAACACTGTTGAAATTATCGACCGTACTCCAATTGACACGCTGCTTAATTCGAGCGAAAAGAAAATATTGTCGCAAAATTTCATCGTAACCTCTTTTGATACGGGCTACCACGAAATTCCGCCTTTTTTATTCGGGTTTAAATATAACGACATGGTCGATTCGGTTGAGTCGAACCCAACTGCGTTAATGGTTTACACAATACCTAAGCTCGATTCGCTGATGGCTGCCATTGGAGGGCCAATCGACATTAAACCGCCTTACGAAGCACCGGTTACATTAAAAGAAATTGCGCCTTGGATTTTGGGCTTCCTTTTGTTGGCCGGCTTAATTTTCCTTGTAGCTTATGCCATAAAACGTAAGAAGAACAACCAACCGCTTTTCAGCTTACCACAAAAGCCCAAGGAACCGGCTCACATTATCGCATTGCGTGAACTCGATCGGATTAAAAACGAAAAAATTTGGCAAAAAGGCCAGGTAAAACAATTTTACAGCGAACTTACCGATACCCTGCGCGAATACATTGAAAACCGTTTTGGGATCAACGCACTCGAGCAAACATCGGACGAAACCATAGCAGCATTTGCCTACCGCAGAGATCTGCTCGACGAAAAGCTGTATATTAACTTAAAAAAATTGCTCAAGAATGCCGATCTGGTAAAATTTGCAAAGTTTGAACCGCTACCCGATGACAACAACCTGGCAATGGTTGATGCCTACTTTTTTGTAAACCAAACCAAGCTGGAGATAAAACAAGAACTTAAAAACGATCGGGAAGAAACTGACGGACAGGATGTAGAACTGAGGTAATGGAAGTCCGAAGACGGAAGTCCGAAGAAGGAAGTCCGAAGAAGGAAGACCGAAGACCGAAGACGGGAGACGGAAGACGGAAGTCCGAAGACCGAAGACAGGAGAGAGAAAATTGAAAAAACTTATCGTTTATATTGTTGACAGAAGTTTAGAATAAAAGAAAAAGAAAATGTTGAACTACACATACGTAAATCCACACTTATTTCACCTGCTATGGGCATTAATACCCATT
>JAFGAF010000410.1 GCA_016933815.1 Prolixibacteraceae bacterium | reverse complement strand
TTCAGGTAGCCGCTTTCTTTGTCAATTTCATATTTTACCGTGTCGGTCGAAACCATTTCGATAAAAGCAACTACTTCGTTAGGTGCGTTGTTGCCAATGTGCACACCATGCCATGGGTGCGATTTGTACCTGAGCCCCATAAGGCGCCCTATCGGATCGGAAAGTTTATCTGCCATTTTATAAATTATTATTGTTGAAAATAGTGTGGGTAAAGGTGTTTAAAAAAATCAAAAAATAAAACGATTTTTCCCAAATACTTGAAAGCTTTAGCATGAAAGCATTTCAAACTTTTTTGCAAATTAACTGTTAGTATGATAGTTTTATTTAATCAAAATATCAATTTAAAAATATTAATTATGAGAATATTAGCAGTATTAATGATGATAACTACATCGCTGATCAGCACATCGTGCAATGCACAAAAAGCCGATCCTTTTGTTTTTCCCGAGTTGAATTATTCATACGATGCCCTTGGTGAATTTATCGATGCCAATACCATGGAAATTCATTACACCAGGCACCATAAAGCTTATTTCAATAATTTCATGAAGGCTGCCGAAGAACAGGGTTTACTCGATTCAAATTTTGAAACTGTTTTTGCCAATATGAGCAAATATCCGGCAAGTGTTCGCAATAATGGTGGAGGTTTTTACAATCATAATTTATTTTGGGAAGTAATGTCGCCTGCTGGTGGAGGAAATCCCGAAGGTAAACTGAAAGATGCTATCGACGAAGCATTTGGCTCGGTCGATGCTTTTAAAGAACAATTCGAGAAAGCTGCAAAAACCCGTTTCGGAAGCGGATGGGCTTGGTTGGCAGTCGATGCAAACAACAAGCTATTTATTAGTTCAACTGCAAATCAGGATAATCCACTTATGGATGTGGCCGATCAGAAAGGCACACCTGTATTGGGTCTCGATGTTTGGGAACATGCTTATTACCTACATTATCAGAACAAACGTGCCGATTATGTGAGCAATTTTTGGAAAGTGGTTGATTGGAAAGCTGTTGAAAAAAAGTATTTGAAGGCTGTTAAATAGTTTTTGACGATTTCTTTCTTTATTTTGCTGAAGCAAATGTAATCAGTAAAATATTGAACAATGAAAGCACTCCGTTTCGATGGCGAAAAGCTAATTTTTGAGAACAGTTTTGCAAAGCCTGTTACACCGGCAGGTGAAGCACTTATTCGTGTGCTCATGGCAGGCATTTGCAATACCGATATCGAAATTACCAAAGGTTACATGGGATTTACCGGCATACCGGGGCACGAATTTGTTGGTATTGTTGAAGAGATTAATGCCGAAGACCAATCGCTGTTGGGCAAACGGGTTGTAGGCGATATCAACTGCGCTTGCGGTAACCCCGATTGTGAGTATTGTGCCCAAAACTTAGGGCGCCATTGTACAAACCGTACTACTTTAGGCATTGCCAACCGCAATGGTGCTTTTGCCGAATACCTCACCTTGCCTGTCGAAAACTTGCTGGTAGTACCCGAAAGTGTAAGCAACCAAACGGCTACACTTTGTGAACCGTTGGCAGCGGGGTTCGAAATATTGGAACAAGTTAATTTTTCGGCCAATGACGAAGTTCTCATTGTTGGCGACGGTAAATTGGGTCTGCTCATTAACCATGCTGTGAGCACTACCGCTGCAAAAATAACGCATGTAGGCAAGCACCCCGACAAATTGGAATTGGCAAAAGCCAATGGAAGCCAGGTTGTTTTGCTCGATCAGATGCCCCAAAAACAATACGATATTGTGATTGAAGCCACCGGCAGTGCTTCCGGATTTAATTTTTCGCTTTTGCACACCAAGCCACGCGGCATACTGGTTCTAAAAAGTACCATTGCTTCGAGCCAAAACATCGACATGACCTCGGTGGTTGTAAACGAAATTACGGTAGTTGGTTCACGCTGCGGTTTATTTCAACCGGCAATCGATTATTTGGCAACAGGTGTTGACCTGAGTTCGATCATTAGTGATGTTTTCCCTTTCGATAAAGCCCTTGAAGCTTTCGAAGCAGCTAAAACCAAAGGTGCGATGAAAGTGATGTTGAGTTTTTAATTTTATACAATTTTGGAGTCTGATTCCAAAAATGTATATTTTTCTATGGTCAAATAAACTCCCCATTAAGTTTTATGGCATGGTCGAGTGCAAGCAGTTTCGGCGGCAAACTCAATTCATCAGCCCTCGAAACTACATTTACCAAGGATACAAACTCGGTCATAACCCTGTCCATGGTTTCGCGGGGTACGCCGTAATACTGAAAATTAACCGGCATTAAATTGCTCAAAAGGTAAAAGTT
>JAFGAF010000409.1 GCA_016933815.1 Prolixibacteraceae bacterium | reverse complement strand
GTGGCAATGTACAAGTGTCCATTTTTGATCAGATCCTGCATGTACCTGAAAAAGAAAGTCATAATAAGCGTTGCAATGTGGCTTCCGTCCACATCGGCATCGGTCATAATAATTACTTTGTGGTAACGAAGTTTTGTGAGGTTCAATGCTTTTGCATCGTCTTCGGTGCCAATGCTAACGCCAAGGGCAGTAAATATATTTCTGATTTCTTCGCTATCGAAAACCTTATGCTGCATGGCTTTTTCAACGTTAAGAATTTTACCCCTAAGCGGTAAAATTGCTTGAAATTTGCGGTCTCGACCTTGTTTGGCTGTACCACCTGCCGAGTCACCCTCAACGAGGAAAATTTCGCAGTTAACAGGGTCTTTGTCGGAGCAGTCGGCAAGTTTGCCGGGCAGCCCGCCGCCGCTCATCACGTTTTTACGCTGAACCATTTCGCGTGCCTTGCGTGCAGCATGTCGGGCCTGAGCGGCCAAAACAACTTTTTGCACAATTTGTTTGGCATCGCGTGGGTGTTCTTCGAGGTAAATGGCCAGCATTTCGCTAACTGCTTGGTCAACAGATATGCTGATGTCGGAGTTGCCCAGTTTTGTTTTGGTTTGACCTTCGAACTGGGGTTCTTGTACTTTAACAGAAACAACGGCAGTTAAGCCTTCCCTAAAGTCGTCGCCACTGATATCGAACTTCAATTTATCGAGCATGCCCGATTTATCGGCATAATTTTTAAGCGTACGGGTTAAACCACGCCTGAAACCGGTAAGGTGTGTTCCACCTTCGATGGTGTTGATGTTGTTAACGTACGAGTGAATATTTTCGGTAAACGATGTGTTGTAATGTAAGGCAATTTCAACAGGTGTTCCGCTTTTTTCGGTTGTGATATAGATCGTGTCTTCAATAAGTTTCTCGCGGGTATTGTCCAAAAATTCAACAAATTCTTTCAACCCTTCTTCTGAATAAAACGATTCGTTTTTGAAGCCATTGTCTTCAATAATTTCGCGTTTGTCGGTAAGGTTAAGCCTGATGCCTGCATTGAGGTAGGCCAGTTCCCTTAAGCGGGCTGCTAATATTTCGTACTTGTAAATGGTTGTAAGAAAAATACTGTCGTCGGGTTTGAAGGTAATTGTAGTACCTGTTTTGTCCGATTCGCCAATTTCTTTAACTTCGTAAAGAGGTTTGCCTTTTTCGTATTCTTGTACGTAAACTTTTCCTTCGCGATGTATTTCGGCTTTCAGGTGATTCGAAAGTGCGTTCACACACGAAACACCTACACCGTGCAAACCACCCGATACTTTGTAGCTGTCCTTGTCGAACTTACCACCGGCGTGTAATACTGTCATTACTACTTCGAGGGCCGATTTATTTTCTTTGGTCATTTTTTCGGTTGGGATACCACGACCATCGTCGGCAACCGAAATGGAGTTGTCCTCGTTTATTATTACATCGATGTTTTTGCAATATCCGGCCAAAGCCTCGTCAATTGAGTTATCGACTACCTCGTAAACCAAATGGTGAAGCCCTTTTTCGTTTACATCGCCAATGTACATGGCCGGTCTTTTCCTAACGGCTTCCAAGCCTTCGAGTACTTGAATGCTATTTGCTGAATAACCGTTTTCGTTGTTTATTTTTTTTTCTTGATCACTCATTGATTATCAATGTGTTATATTTGTATTTACACTTTTTAAAAATTGTGTCCAAATATAACTAAAACAACCCTTAAAGCCTAAGTTTTAAGCATATTAAAACTAAAAGTTTTCAACAACTTAAGGGGTGAAAATGTGAATTCTTAAAAGGTATATCGTGCACCCAATAAAATTACTAATCGGGGCGAGTTGTATCCGTACCAAATTTCTTGTTTGCGGTTAATTAGGTTGCTTGCATTAATGAAAAACATCAGCTTATTGTTAAATTGATATTCGCCACCAAGGCTGATGTCGATATTGGTTGCCATGTTGTAAGTTTCGTGTTTTTCGCCTGTTGGTTCATAAATTTTGTACAATGCTTGTCGTGGGCCAATAACATTGGCATTGAGCGTTGTTGAAATTTTTTGTGTAATATTCACTTTTGCAAAAAGCGATGCATCAAATTTCGGGGTGTGCGATAATGTTGTTAATGTTTTTGCATCGTGTATGTAATAGTTACCTTTTAATTCAACCATAACATTTTGACTGCTGTAGCGAAGGTTGCCGCCGAAGCGCAAAATATTGATATCGTCGTAATCGATATTGTACAGGTTGTTTACAGTTGTATCGGTAGCTGTGCGTGTTTCGGAAAGGTAATAAAAAACTTCGTTTTTGTTTATACCGTAATTTACATCGAATAAATACGAAATTCGACGGCTCATTTTGCCTCGTAAGCCTCCGTAAAAAGCAATAAGCTGTTCGCTTGGCTCAACATCGAGCATGTAGTTTATGTAAGGATTTTGATTAACAACCGAGCTGTAATTGTTTGGTTGATAACCACCTTCGATACCGGCAAAAAGGCTGAGCATTTCGCGTATTGGATGGTATGCAAAATCGATTTTTGGTGAAATGTGAAACTTTAATGTTGAATCGGCATTGATCAACGATTGGAGATTCAGGCCGGCTTTAAGTTCGATATTCCCTTTTGTATAATGGGCATAAGGTGCAATTGATATTTCGAAAAACTGGCGTGTATTTTTTGTACTATCGTAGTAATGTTGAATGTTGCTTTGCTGGTAATAGGCAAAGCGAGTATCGTACTTCATGTGAAATTTGCGGTATTTGGTTGTGAATAAACCTTTGTATTTGGCAGTATGTGCTGCCTGTCCGCTTGCATTCCAAAAGTAATTGTAGCCCAATCCAACATTGTAATCGAAATTTGTACGGTTTTGTGTGTTGCGAAGCGCAAAATTTGCCGATGCATTGTTGAATGCTTGTTTTGAATTTAAAATGCTCGATTTTTGTTCGTGTTGCCTATACAATAAACTGTCGGTGCCCGGAAAACCGAAATAGGTAAGTCCGTCGTGACGATAGTTGATGTCCCAGTCGAGAACTGCTTTACGGAATTGGTTTTTTGCAAATATTTTGGCCATGTTGTTGTTGAAAGGCGTCTTAACCTTAATTCCGTTGTTAAGTATGATTGTTGGGCGCGATGAATAATGAAACAATTGCAGCCCAAAATCGACATTGCGCGATGGGGAAGTGTTGATCAAAACTTCGGCGTAAGGGCTTAACGCGTTTCCAAAACCTGCTTTAGCATAGCCTTTGTTGGCTTTAACTCGTGGCGGTGTGCCCAGTTTAACCATTGGCAGGTGGTTGATGGTTTTTTCAACTTCAATATCTTTTGAGAAGATCCGATAGTCGAACTCGGGCGAATAGTTTACAGTGTCGTTAATGCTTGGGTTACTGGTTATTTTTTGCGCATCTAAAACGTTGGGTTGGTATGCTTTTATTACCTCTACTTCTTTATCGAGCGACGATTCCGATTGCGCATAAACTGAAAAGCTGGCAATTAATAGTGGAAATAATATGCTGGTTTTTGTTAATGTCTTCATAATCAATTGAATATTTTGTTTGAAAATTGATTGCTTATTCTGCCGTTTCGTTTGTTTGATTGGTATTTACAGTTTCTTTTTCGATGTTTTCGATTATAGCAATTTTAGTTTTTGCATCATCTAATATTCCATCGTTATCGATGTTGTAATTGTCTATTATGCTTCGTAAGGTGTGCTTAGCCTGAAAAATATCTTCTTTCTGAAGGTATATGTCCGAAAGCAGTAAAAACGATTTTGCCAGCCAATATTGGTGCGGTGTGTTTTTACTGATGAAATCCATTATTTCGTTTTCGCTTTCGGTGTATTGTTTTTTGTTGAACAATATTTCAGCTTTGTAATACTTTGACTCGGCACCCTCGACCGATTTGGTGTCGTTGGTAAACAGGTTAAAATATTTCAAAGCTTCGTCGTGGTTGTTCAAATCATAATACGATTTAGCCAGTTTGAAATTGGCTTCGCGCTTCATCAGTTCGGTAATGTTTTCGGTCGCCAGCAGTGTAATTGCCGATTTTACAGTTAGTTCGGGTTGTTTGAGCTGGTAGTTGCATCGCATGGTTCCCAGCCTTGCCCTGAGTAAGTTCCATTTGCTGCTTGCTTTTTGCTCGAGTCGGGTAAAGTAAGCGAACGATTTTTCGTATTTGGCAGCATTGAAATTGAGTTCGGCAGCTTTTATAAGCGATTGTTCGGTGAAGATATTGTCATTTTTCTCCAATAATTCTTCGTAAAATACCAACGATTTTGAATACTCTCCCTTGGCATAAAGGTGTTCGGCCAAATAGAATGTTGCATTGGTTTTGAAGCTCCCATCGGGGTAGCGTTGCAGGTAGGTTTCAAGTTGTTGGCCAGCGTTAGGGTCGTTTTCCATGTAGCTTTTTTCAGCAGCCATGTAAAAAATCGAATCCTGTTCGTTTACCGAAACTGTTGCTACACCGCCAAGGTTGTTTACATATGCAAAATAGCCATCAACGTTGTTCATGTCAACATAGTTGTTTTTGATACCTATTAAGGCTGCTTTTGCTTCTTCAGAGGCCGGGTAGTTTTCAACAATTTTCTTGTAATTTTCGAGTGATTGGTTATTCTCTGAGCGGTTGTAATATATTAACCCGAGCTGTAAGCGTGCTTTGCTTATGAAGTTGCTATTTGGTTGTTGATTAATTAGTTGCTTGTAGGTTTCAATCGCTTGATCGATATTTCCGGTACGTTCGTGTGTGCGCGCTATTTCGAAATAAGCATCATCAACAAACGATGAGCGTTTGTATTGTTCGGTTAATTTGTTGAGTTGAATTTTTTTTGCTTCAAAATCGCGCTTTAATCCGTAGCAAAGAGCAATTTGAAACAAGGCATAATCGGGGTCGTAGCTGTTTAATTGGTGTGCTTTTGTGTAGTATTCTATTGCCTGATCGTATTGCCGGTTTTGGAAAAAGCAATCGCCTGTTCGGTTTGCTGCATCGGCTTCTATTTTATTGTCGCGTTTGCTGTGCGCAAGGTATTTGCGGAACCAGGTCGATGCATCGTTGTAATTTTTGTTGTGGAAATAGCTGTAGCCAATGTTGTAATAGCTTGTGCCAAATTCGGGCAGGCTAAATGCGCCAGGTGTTGCTAAGAATTTCTGATACAGCTCGATAGCCTGATTGTATTTTGCTGCTCTGAAATAAGATTCGGCACTCCAATAAAGAGCTTGCGCATTGTATGTTCTGTTGTAGCTCCCATGTTCAATCGATTTGTTGAACATTTCGATTGCAGCGGTATAATGCCCGTCATTAAAAAGTTCGAGACCTCTGAAAAGTGTAACTCTTTGGTACGATTCTTTAATTGCCGGCGTTTGGTTTTTAATTTTTTCAATCGAAGTTATGGCATCGCGATAATTGCGGGTAGTCATGTAAACCTTCACCAAATAATCGAATGCTGAATCGTTGCGTTTCGAATCGGGATATTTGGTAATGTATTGGTCGAAAGCTTTAATGGTTTCGTTGAAAGGCGAGTAGGAGAGTTCGTAGGTTAATTTTGCAAAATTGAAAAGTGCATCTTCTTCAATTAGCGGATCGAAATCAAATTTTGATGCTTGTTCGAAGGCAACTCTTGCCTTATTCTTATCGCCGGTTTGCAAGTAGCAGTCGGCTAAGTGGTAAAATGCATTTTGAGCAAGGGCATCGTTTTTAATACTGGCTTTTTCGAAAGCTTTGATGGCATTATTGTAATCTTTCGACATGTAATAACAATAACCCAAACGGAAAAAGTCTTCAGGTGTCTTTTTCCCGTTTACTCCTTTGTATAAATCTAAAAATTGTATGGCATTTATGTATTTTCCTGTTTGGTAATAAGCATCGCCTACAATTTTGAGCAATTCGTTACGCTGTTCGTCGGGAGCAGCAGTAACCAGCCCTGGTCCCATTTCAATTACGTCGTCGTAACGTTCTTGCAAATAGTATATTTGAATGGTGTAATAATCGATGAAGCCCGAAAATTTTCGGTCGTTTTTTAGTTTTCCAAATTCATCGAGAGCCGTTTTGTAGTTGCCATCGAGGTAGTTAATGTAGCCCCAGTAGTACGATGCCGATTGAGCATATTTAGAATTGCTTTTTTTAACTTCGAAGAAGGATTGGGATGCTTCTTTCATGTTGCCGGCTTCGAAATTGCTGTATCCTTTGTAAAAGTCGAAATCTTCGCGGTCGGTTTTGGTCAGCAGCGATGCATCGACTTTTTGGAAAGTGCGGGCTGCAATCGGAAAACGTTTGTTAGTGAATTGTAGTTTGGCCAGTTCGAACCAAAGTTGGTTTTCCCACGGACTGCCTTGTTTTTTTTCGAGGTAGGCCGAAATTTCGCTGTCGGCGGTTGGGTTGTTTTGTCGCACCAGGCACATGAGCCGGTAATAATCGAGGTCGAAGCGCGAAGGATCGTTTTCGGGTGTTGTTTTAAGTAAAACGGTGATCATTTCTTCGGCTGCAATAAAGTTGGCCGTGTTGTATAAATCAACTGCTTTATTAAAACTAACGGGTTTTAAGCTTGCTGTTTGCGAAAATACGGTTGCCGGTAATAGTAAAGTGAAAAATAATAGCGCTTTTAAAGTGCTACGATTCAATATCTTCATAATCATTATTCTTCGATTTTGTAATGTAAAGTGTTCAATAATTTTAAAAAGTAAAAATAACTATTTAATTGTTTCTGTTAAAATCTAAGTCAACGAGTTCTCAACAATTAACTGTTTATTATTTGTTTCTATTATCCTTTTACATTAAAAAACTTAGTTTTGTACAACAAAATTGTGTTTTATGGAAAATGATTATTCCATTTCGATGGTAAATGCGTCGATTTTTCAACGCGAACAGTTGGTTTTGGCCAATGTAACTTTTCAGGTTGAAAAAGGTGCTTTTGTGTATTTGGTTGGCAGGGTTGGCAGTGGAAAGTCGAGCCTGATTAAAACTTTTAATGCCGAAATACCACTTTACATGGGGTCGGCAACTGTGGCCGGTTTTAATCTCGAAAATTTAAAAGATAAAGACGTGCCCTTGTTAAGGCGAAAGTTGGGGGTTGTTTTTCAGGATTTTAAGTTGTTGATCGACAGAAGCGTGTATCAAAACCTGCTATTTGTTTTAAAGGCTACAGGTTGGACCGATCAGGCTGCCATGGACGAACGCATTGATCAAATGCTTACAGAGGTGTCGATGTTAAATGTTAAGCAAAAAATGCCTCATCAATTATCGGGTGGCGAACAGCAACGCATTGTTATTGCAAGGGCTTTGCTCAATAACCCCGAAATTATTTTAGCCGATGAACCAACCGGAAACCTCGATCCGGAAACCTCGATTGAAATTATGCAACTTTTCAAAAAAATTCATGCCGAAGGGCGTACCATTGTGATGGCCACTCACGATAAATTGGTAATTGATCGCTTTCCGGCCCAAACTTATATTTGTGCCGAGGGTAAAGTAGGCGAAATTAACGAACCACTCGATTATGTGAATTTTAGAGAGTTGATGTAATTGTTTGTGCGTTAGTTTTTTACTTTCATTTCGGGTTTCCAGAAATTTTTGTTGCCGAGCTTACAAGCTTTGATCATTTTTTCGGCATAAAGTGGTCGAGGAAAATTTTTGTCAACATTGTTGGTGCCAATTGTGAAAAGCACTCCCTCGGCTTTGGCCAGTTTAATGAATTTTTCTGAAGGGATTTCGAATCGATTATTGATCTCGATGGCAATATCTTTACTTTTGGCAGCTTCAATTACTTTCATCATTCTTTCGGTAGTCCAAAATTCATTGTAGCGACCTTCCATTTGTGCTGGTAAAAATGTTGGGTTCACGTAAATATCGATGGGTTCGGTACTAATTATTTTTACTGTGGTTGCAACCAAGTAGTCCATAAATTCCTGTTCATCGTCAATCCACGTTTCTTCTTCAATCCAAATTCGGTTTCTGCGTCCTTTTGCATCGGTAAAGGTCATGGCATCGGTAAAAACGTAATCGAAAAGGTTGATGGCTTCGGGCGAGAACATGTGCAGCCATTCGCGTCCTTCGGCTTGCATGCCCACATAAAATTGCGGATATTGGCGCATGTATTTAACGTATTCAGCAATTTGTTCGTCGGTTTGAATTGGGAACCCAAGGCCGCAATTGGCTGCTATGCCGTATTTTAATCCTTCATTTTCCGATTTTTTAATGGCTTCTTCGATGGTTAAATCGCCTTTTAGGTGGATGTGCAAATCAATCAGTTCAACTTTGTTTTGTTGTTGGCAAGCACCAAATATGAGAAATACAGCAATAATTATTAAATACCTCATAACAGTTAGATTTTTTGATTAGAAAATTACTGCTAAGATAAGTTTAAATTGTTAAAAAGTTGATCGAGAGCCATTTTTGCTGTTGCTTTTTTTCCTTCTTTTTTACTTGGTGCATTTGAATTGAATGAATATTCGGTGTCGTTCATTTTAATGGTTAAAAGGGTCGAAAAGCGGTTTTCGGTATTTTGTTGCCCCAAATCTTCGTGCTCAAATGTGAATGTATTTTGTGGGTTTTGCTGTAACATTACCTGCAATATGCTTGTGTAATTACTGTTGTCAAAAAGCTGATTGTATAAACTTTTCGGGTTTGTGTTGTTGTTGTTTAAACCGGGGTAGTTTTTATTCAAATACTCGATGGCCTGTTTTGCTGCTTTTTGTTTGGCCAGTTTTTTTGTGCATCCTTCGCCTTCAAAACTTTCTGTTTGATTGCCGATTGTTAACGGAATTGTGTAGTGAAATAAAGGTTGGTGTGGTGTGCCCTCGTGAACGAATGTTTCTTCGTGGGCTGAAATTGAATTTTCTTTTTGAACGATTTCGAGTAATTTGCCATAGTAATTTTCCTTACTTAACGCAAGGTCTTCGATATTTTTTACCGCAGCCGGAATGAGCGCTTGGTCTGGTTTTTCGCTTAGTGCTTTGTCAACAAAACTATCGTTGAAGAAGGCAAGTACCCAGTTGTCGGCTGCTTTATTTAAGGCATCGCGTTTGTTTTGTTCCCAAGTATAAATAGGAGTTGATATAATTGTTGGCGATTCGGTATAGCTGCCGATATAGCGAGCCAAAAATCCGCCTGCAGGAGCCTCGGTAATTTCTTTTTCGATTTGATAAAAGAAGCCTTCTTTTATCAAAAATTGAATGATTTGCGACGATGCCCCCGGGTTTTGGCAAAGTGCTTTTTCGACTGCAATTTTTAGCTCGTGCGACATTTTTTCTTCGTTGGCCATTTTGAGCAAAAGGTAAAAGTCGATCGATGTAAAATGTTGTTGTTCAATTCGCCAATGGCAAGCTTGTTCCAGCTCGGGGCGCATTTTTCCTAATTTGGCTCCTGCCTTGAGAATTTTCCTGAATTCGTTTATCGGTATTTCAATCAGGTTGCCATAGCTCAAACTGCCGGCTTTCTTTGCCAATATTTTTTGGGCTTTGCTTTCGAAATATTCGGCTTTTACATCGCGTCGATAGGCATTGCCGGTGTTAATTTCGGAGCAGAATTGGTTGAGTTCAGTTGCTGAAAAAACAGCTTCAGTGTTTTTGATGTAACTTTTTATTTGATAGTGGTTTATGAGGTCTGAAAATCGTCGGATTGGCGAAGTGATGTGGGCGTATGCCGTTTCGTTTAGGCCGTAATGCCCGTTTAAAACAGTTTCGTAAAGCGCCGGGTTCGATAGTATTTGCAGGCGGTTGTTAAGCATATCGAAGGCATTGGCATCGGTTTGTGCAACAAGGTACTGATCCATTAATATTTCGCGTTCGGGAGTTGCTGCTTTCATACTGTGATTGCGAAAAATGAATGGTATTTCTTTTTGCGCAAAAAATTTGGCAATGTTGGTATTGGCCAAAATCATTATTTCTTGCACAATTAAATAAGCCAATGTGGTTTCCTTTTTTTTGATCCGTTCGAGTTGACCATTTTCGTTGGTAATGTAACCCTTTGTTAAATCGTAAAATGCAAGTGCACCTCTGTCGCGACGCTTTTGTACAAGCATTTGTGCCAGTTGCGAGGCCAATGAGAGCATTTCGTAAAGCGGATCGTCGGTTAAATTGTGGTTGAGTATAGTAGCCGTTTGCGCATAAGTTAGTTTGCGTATTGATCGAAAACGTGCTTGATTGATGTTGAATTTTTTAGTTTCGAGTTGTTGGTTAAGTTCAATGCTGAATAATAATACAGGTTTTTCGCCACTGTTGTTTAGGCTTAAAAAACCTTCGGATAAAATACGCGGAAGCATATTTTTTACGCCGGTACTTAAGTATTCCGACACTTGTCGGCCGCGTGCTTTTTCAAAAAGCGGGCCATAAGGTTCAATGCAATGGGCTAAATCCGAAATGGCTACATCAATCTTCCACCCGATTGGGGTTTGTTCAATCCAAATGGCATCGTCGAGGTCGCGCGATTCATCACCATCAATGGTAATTCCTTCAAATAAAGTGCGTTCGCTTAACCAAAGTGCTTGATTTTTTAATTCATCGGCAATTCTTTTTACTTCGATGCTAACAGGGGTTATTTTGTGTTCCATTTAAAATAATTTTTAGCAAAAATAAGCCTTTTCTTTTGTTTACAAAATTACATCGTTATACAATTAATTAAGATATTTTAGTCTGATTAGGGTTTTCACGTATCGAAAAAATTCTATCTTTGGTATTTTGTAAATTTAACAGAAAACAAAACGATGAAGAAAATTCTGAAAGCGCTTTCGTCGCCAATATTTATGGTTTTTTTACTGGTTTTGCTCATAGTAGCCATGGCTGCTGCCACATTTATCGAAAACGATTACGGATCAACCGTGGCCAGACTTAAAGTATATAATGCTTTTTGGTTTGAGCTGATTTTGGTATTGTTATCGGTAAACTTTTTGGCACAAATAGTACAATTCAAATTGTATAAACCAGCAAAGTTGTCAATTTTCTTGTTCCACTTTGCATTTATTATAATGATAATTGGTGCCGGCATTACCCGCTATTTTGGCGAAGAAGGCACCATGCACATACGCGAAGGTGAAGTTTCGAATATCATTGATGTAAACGAACGGGTTTTTAAAATTAATGTTGAAAAGAATGGGCAGAAAGGCAGTTTTGTTTTCAACAGTGCTTTGGAATTAAAAAGGGTACTCAACGAAAAATTCATGTTCGAAGGCGAGAATTATTCGGTTAAGCTGTCGAAATATTACGAAACGGTATCGAAACAAGCCGTGCGCGATGAAACCGGAAGTCCGGTGTTGGGTTTTATGGTTTCGGGGCAAGGCTACAGAGGTTTCGATTACTTGCTTTTTGGCGAAACAAAAAAATATGGTACGATAGATATAAGTTTTGGCGAAGAAAGCGAATTTAAAAGTGGTATTTGTATTTATTTTGAAAACGATATGTTACTGCTTAAAGCCGACGACCGCGTAGTGGTAAGCCAAATGGGCGGTGAAGCCGAAAATGTTGATCGGGCTGTGCCAATTCCTGTTGAACCTCAAATGGTTTATAATTACAGAAACTTAAATTTTGTAATGCAGGATATGTTGCCCAAAGCCAAAATTATACCTTCGGTGCCCGATGTAGAAACAATGGGGCAGGGGATGAGTGCAATGGTAATTCAACTTTCGAAAAATGAGCAAACAAGCGAGTTGGTTCTTTTTGAAGATGAATGGAACAACGGCAAATTCAAAACCGTAGAAATTGATCAGGCAAAAATATTGGTCGCTTATGGTAATCGTACCATTGAACTTCCTTTTAGCCTATACTTGAACGATTTTGTTATTGAACGTTATCCGGGGTCAAACAGCCCTTCGTCGTTTTCGAGTTATGTTACCATTCACGAAAAAAATGAAGAGCCAATGCCGTATCATATTTTTATGAATAATATTTTGAAACACCAAGGGTATCGTTTTTTCCAGTCGTCGTACGATACCGATGAGCTGGGGACAATACTTTCGGTTAACCACGATCCGGTGGGTACTGCAGTTACTTATTTTGGATATTTGCTTATGTTGATTGGCATTGTGTGGTCAATGATTAATCCAAAGTCGTTTTTCAGGCGTACTCTTATAAATAAGAAGCTTTTACCCATTTATATCGCTTTCTTTTTAATGGTGCCCGGAACATTATCGGCTCAACAGTCCGAAAGTATTCCTCAAACGGTAGTTGATAAAAGCCATGCCGAAAAATTTGGCCATTTGTTTGTGCAAAACTACAAGGGCCGAACAGAACCCATGTTTACCTACGCTTCGGAATTGTTACGAAAAATAGCACGTGCCGAAAGCTTTAATGGTTTAAGTCCAACTCAGGTTTATATTGAAATGAGCATTGATCCAGCCTCGTGGATGGATGTGCCGTTGATAAAAATTAGCAACAATGAGTTGCAACGTTTTTTGGGCTTAAGAGGGAAGTACGCTGCATACAACGATTTGGTGATTGAAAACAGGGGGTATGTATTGAGCGAATTGGTAAGCAGGGTTTACGCAAAACCTGCAGCACAGCGCGATAAGTTTGATAAAGCGGTAATTAAAACCGACGAAAAGGTGAATATTTGTTTCGGAATATTTACCGGCAACTTGTTGAAGGTTTTACCTGTGCCCGGAAACCCTGAACCTACAAAATGGTTTTCGGCCAACGATGCGCCGAAACTTGCTCAGAATAAAACCGATTCGTTAATGTTGGGGAGCATTGTTGCTGCATATTTTAGCGAACTAATCAATGCTAAAATTTCGGGAAATTATAAAAATGCCGATGCATATCTCGAAGCATTGTTCAAATATCAAAGTCAAAATGCAGGCTATAACTTGCCATCGGAGTTTAAAACCAAAGTCGAAATCTTTTATCAAAAACTTAATGCTTTTAAAAAGCTGTTCCCGTTTTATTTTGCCTTTGGTTTGTTGTTTCTGTTCTTGCTTATTGCTTTTATTGTAATTGGAAAACAGCTGCCCAAGTGGTTGTATCATTTCTTTTATTTTTCGGTATTAATGGGTTTTATAGTGCATACCGTTGGATTGGCGGCCCGTTGGTACATATCGGGGCACGCACCAATGAGCAATGGTTACGAATCGATGGTTTTTATTTCGTGGGTAACAATTTTATCGGGCTTTATTTTTAATAAACGTTCGCAATTTGTTTTAACTGCAACAGCAGTATTGGCCGGTTTAACCTTAATGGTTGCCAACCTTAGTTTTATGGATCCCGAGGTATCGAACCTTGTGCCGGTTTTGCAATCGTATTGGTTAACCATACACGTTTCGGTAATTACGGCCAGTTATGGCTTTTTGGGTTTGGGCGCTTTATTGGGCACAATTGTTCAAATTTTGTTTGTTTTTGCCAATAATCAGAACAAAATGCGCATTGCCGAAACGATCAACAACATAACTGTAATCAATCATAAAACACTAATTGTTGGTTTGTACTTGTTAACCATAGGCACATTTTTAGGCGCAGTGTGGGCAAATGAGTCGTGGGGGCGTTATTGGGGTTGGGACCCGAAAGAAACCTGGGCACTCATATCGATGTTGGTTTATGCCATTGTTATTCATGCCCGAATGGTACCCGGAATGAAAGGTGTTTTTGCATTTAATTT
>JAFGAF010000049.1 GCA_016933815.1 Prolixibacteraceae bacterium | reverse complement strand
ATGGTGAAATTGGTAGACACGCCAGCTTGAGGGGCTGGTGCCGGTTACGGTGTGCAAGTTCGAGTCTTGTTCTGGGCACCAAAAATTAAGGTTGCAGATTTATATTTGCAGCCTTTTTTTTGTTGTCAATATTTAGATAATAAAAGCTACACATCTTAATAAAAATTGGATCCATTGTTTCGGGATCAATGATCAATATGAATATATAAAAAAAGCCCCGATGAAAATCGGAGCTTGTGAGGTACCTGGCGGAATCGAACCGCCGTACGCGGTTTTGCAGACCGCTGCCTAGCCACTCGGCCAAGGTACCATAGATAAGGGGATTGTTCCCCTTTGTTTATGCGGCTGCAAAGATATTAAAAAATGTGATCGGGCGAAATATTTTTTTAAAAAATAAGCCTGATTTGAAGTATTAATTGATTAAGAAATGTTGTTCTATATTTTTGTAAAACAAAAAAAGGCTGTCGATTTAACGTTCAACAGCCTTTTTTGCAAATATTGTTAAGCTTAGTTGCTTATTTTACTTCCCAGGTGTTACCGCTACGGAAAAGATCGTCGCAGCATTTTATTTTACTGGTTTGTTGAACCTCTTCAATTTGTGCTTCCATTGCATAATCGTAAGTTAAAGAATCAACAGCACGAATTACGCCAGAGGCAACCGGAAATTCGGGCAGGGTCATGTTTATGAGTGCCGAGTGCAGGTAAAGGTCGTTATCTTTTGCATCGTGTATAAGAATATCATCAATTGAGTAGCCATTCTGACCGATTGTGACAGCTTTGAGTTTGCCGTTTTCAAGCACAAGCCCTTTGTCGCGGTTAACACCATAAATCATTTTTTCGCCGTGCTTAAGGTAAATCTGCTTGTTTTCGCGATCGTCGCCTTTGGTAATCAGTTCGTGAATGCCGTGGCTGAAAATAACACAGTTTTGCAGGATTTCGACCACCGAAGTGCCTTTGAAATTTGCAGCTTCGGCTAAAATTTCCTGGCTCATTTTCATGTTGCCATCAATACTGCGGGCGAAGAATGTACCGCGGGCACCTAAAACTAGCTGACCGGGAATAAAAGGATCTTCAACTGTTCCGAAAGGCGATGTCTTGGTTTTAGCTCCTCTGTCGGTCGTAGGTGAATATTGCCCTTTGGTAAGGCCGTATATTTTGTTGTTAAAAAGTAGTACGTTAATATCTAAATTTCGCCTAACCATATGAATAAAGTGGTTGCCTCCAATGGCTAAAGCATCGCCGTCGCCGGTAATTTGCCATACATGCAGTTTTGGGTTAGCACTTTTAACACCGCTGGCAATAGCCGAGCCACGTCCATGAATGGTATGAAAACCATAGGTGTTCATGTAATATGGGAATCGCGATGAGCAACCTATACCCGAAATAACGGCATAATCGGCTTTGTTGAGTCCTTGTTCGGCCATCACCCTCTGAACGGCGTTCATAATGGCGTGGTCGCCACAGCCGGGGCACCAGCGTACTTCGTTATCGCTTTTAAAATCTTTTGCTGTATAATTGAATTCGGCCATTGTTATTCCTCCAGTAATTTGGTTACACTTTGTTTAATTTCTTCAACAAGGAAGGGTAAACCTTTAACTTTATTGTATTGATTGTATGTGAATTGTGGAAGTTTATCGCGCAGATAAGCTACAAATTGCCCAAGATTGAGTTCACATACAATAATTTTTTTGTAATTAGCAAACACTTCGGCAGTATTGGCAGGCAGTGGGTTGATGTAGTTAAAATGAGCCAAACCAACTTTTTTACCTTCGGTGCACAGGTCGCGTGCTGCGCTAACCAAGTGGCCGTATGTTCCGCCCCAACCTACAATTAAAACATCGCCTTCGGGGCAGCCGTAGGGTTCAATGTTTGGAATCATATCGACAACATTGGCTACTTTTTGTGCCCTTATTTCGCACATGCGTTGGTGATTTTCGGGGTCGTGGCTAACTGTACCCGATTCGTCTTTTTCGAGGCCACCAATACGGTGTTCGAAATTTTCCATTCCGGGGAAAGCCCATTCGCGAACCAAGGTTTCGTCGAGCCTGCGATAAGCTTTGAATTTGGCCGGATCGGCAGCAATGTGTTTTTTGATTTCGGGCAGTTCGGCCATGTTTGGAATTTTCCAAGGTTCGCTGCCATTGCCCAAAAATCCGTCGGTAAGCAGCATAACCGGTGTCATGCGTTCAAGTGTTATTTGTACGGCTTTAAAAGCGTAGTCGAAACAGTCGTTGGGTGTGCTTGCTGCAATAACAACCATTGGGCTTTCGCCGTTGCGTCCCCACAAAGCTTGCATCAGGTCCGATTGTTCGGTTTTGGTTGGCAATCCGGTTGACGGGCCGCCGCGCTGTACGTTCACTACCACCAATGGAAGCTCGGCCATAATGGCAAGGTTGATGGCTTCAGATTTTAGAGCCAAACCGGGGCCCGATGTTGATGTTACACCCAACGAGCCGGCATACGATGCGCCAATGGCAGTACAAATACCAGCAATTTCGTCTTCGGCCTGAAATGTTTTTACTCCAAGGTCTTTACGTTCCGATAGGGCTTGCAGTATTTCGGTGGCCGGTGTAATAGGATATGATCCAAGGAAAAGCTGAATGCCTGCTTTTTCGGCACCGGCAATTAAGCCCCATGCTGTAGCCATGTTACCGCTAATGTTGCGGTAAATACCCTTTTCGATATTGGCTGCCGGAACTAAATATTGAGGTGTTGTGTGTTGCATGTTCATGCCGTAATTATAGCCGGCATGCAATACATTTATGTTGGCTTGTAATATTTCTGGTTTTTTGCCGAATTTTTCTTTTAAAGCTTCTTCAATTACATCGAGCTGACGGTTGAACATCCAGCTGACCAAGCCTAAAGCGAACATGTTTTTGCTTCGTAACACCATTTTGTTGTCCATTTGGGTGTCGATTAAAGCTTCCTTGGTCATACTGGTAATTGGAGCCGCAATTTTGTTGTAATCCTGAAGGTTCAGCTCGGTAAACGGGTCGTTGGTCGAAAATTTAGCTTTGCTAAGGTTTTTTTCGGTAAACGAATCGGAATCGAAAATTATGGTTGCCGCTGGTTCGAGGTATTTCGCATTTGCTTTAATAGCGGCGGGGTTCATTGCTACCAATACATGAGCTTTGTCGCCCGGTGTATTTATTTTCTTTTTTCCGAAATGTACCTGAAAACCCGAAACTCCACCTACAGTACCCTGTGGTGCTCTGATTTCTGATGGATAATCAGGAAAAGTTGAAATGTCGTTCCCCGCCAGTGCTGTGGCATCGGAAAACAAAGTACCGGTTAGCTGCATGCCGTCGCCCGAGTCGCCTGAGAAACGGATGGCCACTTCTTCCAATTCAATTACTTTTGTATCCTTTGTCATGGTAATTATATTAATGTAGTTGTCGTTTCGAAATTAATCCGAAAAAGATCGGTTTTTTATTAATTCGGTCAGTAAAAAAACATGACTTTTGTTAGCTTTTTACATCAGCAAAAATAATCAACTCTTTCGAAAATTCAATATATTCTTCGATTCATTAAAAATCAATCATAATTTTTAACTTAAAAATCACACTGCTTTTTTTTGTGTTGATCAAATATGCATTTATTTTGTTTCTTTTTAAATAAAAAATTTACTTATGGCATTAATTGTTCCATTGAAAGATAAAAGCCCGGTAATTGGCGATAATTGTTTTATAGCCGAAAATGCAACTATTGTTGGCGATGTGGTAATGGGCACGGGGTGCAGCGTGTGGTTCGGTGCCGTTATTCGCGGCGATGTGCATTATATAAAAATTGGCGATAATGTTAATATTCAGGATAATGCTGTTGTTCATGCTACTTATCAGAAATCGCCAACCAACATTGGAAACAATGTTTCGATTGCTCATGGCGCAATTGTGCATGGTTGTACCATTCACGATAATGTTTTGGTTGGAATGAACGCAGTTGTTTTAGATGATGCTGTTGTTGAAAGCAACTCAATAATTGCTGCCGGAGCTGTTGTTACAAAAGGGACAGTTGTTGAAAGCGGTTCGGTGTATGCCGGTTCGCCTGCGAAAAAAATAAAAGACATCAGCCCCGAATTGCTCAAAGGCGAAATTGAACGTATTGCCAATAATTACCACATGTATTCGAGTTGGTACAAGTAGTATTTGTTGCATTTCTGAACTAGAAATGGATGTTTCGTATTTGCTCAATACAGCAAACATCCATTATTCCAATTCTCCATTTAACTGTTTGTTAACTGCTTTTGCTGAATCTTCGTTTGCGCGAGTAATTTCCGTTTTTACGGCGTTGTTGTTGGTTTGCGGGTTGCTTGGCTTGTGGTATTGTTTCGGTCAATAAACTTTTATCGAGTTGGTACGGATGGTCGGCAACTACTTTAATGCGCATTGCAATAAGCTTTTGTATGTCGCGAATGTAAACCATTTCGTCGGTATCGCACATCGAAATTGCCCTGCCCGATGAGCCGGCTCTTCCTGTACGTCCTATGCGGTGTACGTAGGTTTCCGAAATGTTGGGTATTTCGTAATTGATTACGCACGAGAGCTCATCAACATCGATGCCTCGCGAAGCAATATCGGTAGCTACCAACACTTTTGTGGTTTTGAGCTTAAAACTTTTTAGTGCGTTTTGGCGGGCTTGTTGCGATTTGTTGGAGTGCAATGCTTCGGCCTTAATGCCACTTTTGTTTAAAATGCGCGATAATTTATCGGCTCCGTATTTTGTTCGAGTAAAAACTAAGGCAGTGTTTATGTTTTCGTCGCTTAGCAAGTCAACCAATAATTTACGTTTATTGTCTTTGCTAACATAGTAAAGCGATTGGTCGATGGTTTCGGCAGTGGTCGATTCGGGAGTAACAGATACTTTTCTTGGGTTTTTCAGAATGGTTTCGGCTAAAGCTACTATCGACAGGGGCATGGTTGCTGAGAAAAACAACGATTGCCTTTTTGCGGGCAGTGCTTTGATTATTCTTTTTACGTCGTGTACAAAACCCATATCGAGCATGCGATCGGCTTCGTCGAGCACAAAATATTCAATATCGTTTAGGTGTACTATGTTTTGTTGCATCAGGTCGAGTAAACGCCCCGGTGTTGCTACCAAAATATCGATACCTTGTTTTAACTGTTGAACCTGACTGAACTGCGATACGCCGCCAAAAATTACGCTGTGTTTTAATTGGGTGTATTTACCGTATGCCTCGAAACTTTCACCAATTTGAATGGCCAATTCGCGTGTAGGAGTTACAATTAGTGCTTTTATTTTGCGTCTGTGAGTGTTTTTAAAGGGCGATTGGTACATGTGTTGCAAGATAGGAATGGCAAAAGCAGCTGTTTTACCTGTTCCGGTTTGGGCACATCCCAATAAGTCGGTTCCTTCGAGTACAATAGGAATTGCTTGTTGTTGTATTGGAGTAGGTGTTGTGTATCCTTCTTCGGTAATGGCCTGTTTAATAGGGGTGATAATTTCTAAATCGTTGAATGTCATATAATTAATTAAAGAATGCTTGTTCAAAAAAAGGATTTAGTGTTTGATATTTTCCTTAATTTTTGGACAAGCACTATTGTTATTGGGGCGCAATGTACGCCTTAATATTGATTTTGTAGCTAAAATATTGATTATTTACTTTTTAAACATCAATGATAACTTCGATTTTACATCGGCCGGGTCGGGGTCGATGGGGAAAATCATTTCGGGTTGAACATAAACTACATTGTTTTCGCGAATAAATTTTTCAGCTCCACCACCGGTTATGTTCAGCATAATGGTTGCATCTTTTTCAACTTTACCATTTTTTACTGAATCGATTAAAGTTGCAACAGCAATGGCCGCAGCCGAGCTGATATCGTTTCCTTCGGTGTTTAGAAAAAGCTGAGCAGCAGCATCGCCCTGTGCATTAGTGGCAACCAATACTTCGCCATTGGTATCGCTGAGGGCATCAAACAATCCTCCGAAAATTGAGTAAGGTGGTTTCCGGTTCGAAAGCACTTTGGCATTAATAATTTCCACTTGTTTGCGTGCCAAATTGTCGTCGAGAGGCAACATTTCCCTTGAACGGATATCCCAAGCGTCCTTAATGGGCTGGAATGGTGCATTTTGCGAAACCATCAGTTTCATTTTGTTATTTCCGAAGCGACCATCTTCAATAAAACGCAAGTTGGCTTCCCATGCTGCTATAGCGCCGGTTCCGCTGCCAACTGCTTGAAAATAATAATCGGGTATGCGGCCAATGGTGGTTACAGCCGAAACAACAGTAAGGGCCATTCCGTCGCGGCGAGCAACGTTTTTGGCTCCTCCTTCGGGATAAAAAATATCCATTTCGGAAGCAATGTTTGATAAATGTATCGCATCAAAATAATCGCTCCCTTTGGCCGATGCAATAACCCTTACGCATGGTGCAAGCGGTTTGCTGAACCACATAGCATCGAGGTTGTCTTCGGGGATGCACAATAAAAGTGGGATGTTGTTTTCGGAACACACCCTGGCAAAGGCTCGTGCTGTATTTCCGGCCGAAGCAACTACCATTGTTTTGTTTTTGTGAGGGTTTTTACGTGCGCATACGGCATAAGCCTCACATTCTTTAAAAGTTCCGGTTTGCATTAAGGCACCGCGTTCGGGCCAGTAACCGTTAAAAGTGATGTATAGATTTGTGAGCCCTAAGTGTTTGGCCAGTCCTTCGCTTTTATATGTTACCGGAGCTCCCGAACCTTCGAGTGTGCGTTCAATGGGCAGCCAATCGGCAAACTTATACAGTCCGGGCAATTTTTCGTGTACCGTTATATGTTTGTTTTCGTAAATAGCTCTGATTAATGATGGCTTTTCGTTTTTTGGGCAATTCAAATCCCAGTTTTTGTCTTCGAAAATGGTGCCGCAGCAAAGCGACTCCAACTTGTATTGTGTTGGTTTAAATGTGTTCATTCAAAAAAATATGTGTTGATTATTCAATTGTATTCTTTTTGGTAAGAAGTGGTGTGGTCGATTTACTGTTCCATAATGATAATTCGAAGTCGGCCAGTTTCTTATTTTCAGCATTTGGCTGTATTGCAACCGACAATACAAAGTCGATGTTTGGAGCTTGACTCAGCTCTATGGGGTTTAGCAAGCGTTGCCCCGGGGTTGACTGAATTACTCTTATTTGCCCTGTTTTGGCCATTTCGCGGTCGAGCGTTGCATATACAGAGTCGGTTACAATTGTTGCTGAGGTATTGTTGATAATGCGTGAGGTAATTATAGTGGGGCGTTCGTTTTTTTCTTGCATGAATTCCGAAATCCAATTTTCGGCAACAATTTGTTGTGTTGTAAGTTCAATGCAATTGTT
>JAFGAF010000408.1 GCA_016933815.1 Prolixibacteraceae bacterium | reverse complement strand
GTAGGATTTACAACAGCACCGTTCAAAATTGCTTTATTAGCTTTCCAAGGGTCGTCGGCAGTTGCTGCTGTACTCACATAGGGCGTGTATTGCCATTTATCGCCAACCAATATACCGGCCCTGTTTCGGGCCGAAGTACCCGGGCAGGTAACACCGGCAGGAAAACGCACCACAATGGTAAACGATCCCGAATGTGCTGTACCTGCAGGCAAACCTGTTAGCGAATAACTAACCGTGTTTCCACTGATGTTAATTAGCGGCATAACACCGCTTACATTCGATTGGGGAGGAACACTTACAACCTGTAAAGCGGGCGGTACAAGGTCCTCGATATAAACCGAAGTTTGCCCGGCCGGCACAGTAAACAAAATTGTGTAGCTAAAATTTACACCGCTTGGAATACTGGTGTTGCTCACAATTTTCTTTAACGAAAAACCATTTTCGGACCATTCGGCTTCGTTACCAACTCCTTGTGCCTGTACATTGGTTATCGACACAAAAAAAGCCATTAAAACAACTAATGACTTTATAATTACACTATAAGATTTTTGAAAAAAACCATCAAAAAAGGCACTAATTATATGCCTGTTGTTAACTCGCAGGGAGAATTGAAGTATAGATCGTAACATACGCATCTGTTTTAAAGTTAGGTATTTATGGTATTTATTGAACCTATAATAGATCCAACAACTCCATATCCTAACAAAACAGTAGGATATATTGTTTTAATAATGAGTAAAAAAGTGAAAATATTTTTAACTATTCTTTTTCGCTTAATTCGAGCCAACGCAATTCTTTATCATCGAGCAGCTCTTTCACTTGATTGTAACGGTTCGATTTTTCGAGCAAAGTTTCGTGATCGAGTTCGCCTGAGCTCATTAATGATTCAAGTTCGGCCTTTTCGTCACCAAGTTGTTCAAGCTCGGTTTCGAGTTGTTCAAATTCACGTTTTTCGTTAAAAGTAAGTTTATTGTTTTGCTTTGGTTTTGGCTTTTCACTAATGTTTTCGCGTTTTTCGGCATTGGCCTCTTCGCGTTTAAGCCTTTCTTCTTCGTCTTTGTAATCGCGGTAAATGGTATAATTTCCGGGAAAATCTTTCAAAACACCGTTCTCACCAAAAGCAAAAACATGCTCCACTATTTTATCCATAAAAAAACGATCGTGGCTAACAATAATCACACAACCGTTAAAATTTTGGAGGTATTCTTCGAGCACGTTCAGGGTCATTATATCGAGGTCGTTGGTGGGCTCGTCGAGGATCAAAAAATTTGGGTTTTGCATGAGTACCGAACAAAGGTACAAACGGCGTTTTTCGCCACCGCTTAAGGTTTCAACCTTACCGTGCTGAGCTTCGTAGCTAAACAAGAAATGGGTAAGTAACTGCGATGCGTTCCATTTAAGTCCTCCGCCCAACTCAATGTATTCGGCAATATCGTGAATAACATCAATTACTTTCTTCTCGGGCGAAAACTGAATACCTTCTTGCCTGTAATAAGCAAATTTAACGGTTTCGCCTATTTCGATACGTCCCTGGTCGGGTGCTAAATTTCCGGTAATAAGGTTTAAGAAGGTACTCTTTCCGGTTCCGTTTTCGCCAACAATGCCCACTTTTTCGAAACGCGCAAACTTGTAGCTGAAATTATCGAGCACTTTAAGCGAACCAAAACTTTTGCTGATGTTGTAAATATCGATTACTTTCTTGCCTAACCTCGAAGCTTTAATATTTAAGGCAAGTTGTTCTTGTGAAAGGTTTTGCGATGCTTTTGCTTTTAACTCAAAAAACGAATCGATACGGTATTTAGCTTTGGTTCCGCGGGCTTTTGGCATACGGCGCATCCACTCCTGCTCGGTACGCATAATGTTGCGGGCTTTCTCCACTTCGGCTCTGAGCTGCTCAACCCTTTCGGCCCGTTTTTCAACAAAATAAGAATAATTGCCCTTGTAACGAAACAAGGTACGGTTATCGAGTTCGAGTATTTCGTTACACACACGATCGAGAAAATAACGATCGTGGGTAACCATAAACAATGTACTGTTGGATTTTTGGAGGTACTCTTCGAGCCACTCAATCATATCGAGGTCGAGGTGGTTGGTTGGTTCGTCGAGAATGAGTAGGTCGGGTTCGTTAATGAGCACATTGGCCAGTGCTACCCGTTTTTGTTGTCCACCCGATAGTTCGCCAATTCGCTGATCGAAATTGGTGATTTTTAAGCGCGAAAGTATCTGCTTAATTTTAATGTCGAAGTCCCAAGCATTGAGCCGGTCCATGCGGTCGGTGGCTTCTTGCAGTTGTTTTTCGTTGTGATGTAAAGTTGCCGTTTCGTAATCGCGAACAGCCTGTACAATTTCGCTGGTTGAATTGTACACCTCTTCCATTACTGTAAAATCGGGGTTTTGGTCAATATTCTGGTTCAAATAGCCAAGGGTTATGTTGTTGGTAAAAGTAACTTTCCCGTCGTCGGGCAAATCGGTTCCCATTATGGTATTGAGCAGGGTAGTTTTACCGGCCCCGTTGCGGGCAATGAGGGCTACTTTTTGGCCTTGGGCAATTGTAAAATTAAGGTCTTCGAACAACACATTTTCGCCCCAATAGCGGGTTAGCCCTTCAACTTGCAGGTATGGAATCATTTAGTTTCGGATAATTTATTTTTGAGTATTGTTCCACATATCGACGTGGCTGCCAATAAAATCGACTATTTTTTGATGTTCTACTTTTCCGGTGCCATTAATGCTCATGGGTTCACCAAATTTAATGTAAACAGGCTGCTTACGTTTTAGGTAACCTATATCTTTTACAAAGCGGCCCAAGGCCCAGGCGTCGGTTTTTATGGCCATTGGAACTACACGTACACCGGCTTTTTGCGCCAGTTTAATACCCAGTGTATTGAATTTCGACGGATCGAAATCGAGTTCACGTGTGCTTTGTGGAAAGATAATTACCGAGGTACCTTCGGCTAGTTTTTGTTGTCCTTCGGTGATTACCTTCAACAGGTCGGCACGAGAGTCTTTACGGGCAACTGCAATTGGGTTACGCGCACGCATTACCGGACCAAATACAGGGTTGGTTGTTAACGATTCTTTAACTACAAAAGTTACTTCTTTTACAGGGGCAACCAAGCCGGGAAAAATCATGGTTTCGAGTGTACCCATGTGGTTGCTCACAAAAACTACGGGTTCGTCTTTTACTGCATCGAGGTGTTCAAAGCCTTCGATATGGAATTTAATTCCACAGTCTTCCAAAAAGTTAAAAATATCGACCGAACTTTTTGCCCAACGAGCCGTATCGTAAACATTGTTTACAGCTAAACGCCTGTTGCGAAAAACAATGCCTAAAAAACGAAGTTTAAAATACAAATTGGTTCCGAATGATAATTTATCGGCCAGTTTACGCTTGCGGTTTTCGGGTGTATGGTATTCGTTTACCGGAAAATATTTGTTCAACATAGTTGCAATTTTTACCGCAAAGATAATAAAGTTGTGTCAAATGTGGGTTGTACTGGATTCGAACCAGTGACCCCTACCCTGTCAAGGTAATGCTCTAAACCAACTGAGCTAACAACCCAATAAAAACCGCTGTCATTTACTCTCCGACAACGATTTTATTTAAAGATGCGAAATTATAATTTTTAAGCTAACAGTTTCACAAAAATGCTTAAAAAACTACTCCACGGTAACCGACTTCGCCAGGTTTCGGGGTTGATCGACATCGCAACCACGCAAAACTGCAATAAAATACGCCAGTAACTGAAGCGGAATAATTGCAAGAAAAGGTGTAACAACATCATCTGATTTAGGAATTTCGATGATGTCCTCTACCATATTTCTGAGGTTACTGTCGCCCTCGGTAATTACAGCAATGATATTGCCTTTACGTGCCTTAACCTCCTGTATGTTGCTTACAATTTTCTCGTAATATCGATCTTTAGCCGCTACTACAATCACCGGCAAATTACTGTCGATTAATGCAATAGGACCATGTTTCATTTCGCCGGCAGCATAGCCTTCGGCATGTATGTACGAAATTTCTTTCAGTTTAAGGGCACCTTCGAGAGCAACCGGAAACAAATACCCCCTGCCCAAATACAGCGAATTGATGCTGTTGTAATATTTTTGTGCAATTTCTTTAATTTTCAAATGGTTGCGCAAAATATCTTCAATTTTATCGGGTACGCTAAGCAGGTCGTTTATTATTGAATAGTAGCGTTCATCGGGGATGGTTTGGTGCTTGCGAGCCAAACGCATGGCCAAAAGGGTGAGCACTGTAACCTGCGCAGTAAAAGCTTTTGTTGAAGCAACACCAATTTCGACTCCGGCGTGGGTATAAATACCGGCATCGGTTTCGCGGGCAATGCTTGAGCCCACCACGTTACAAATGCCCAATACCAGGGCACCTTTTTCTTTTGCCAGCCTTATTGCTGCAAGGGTATCGGCAGTTTCGCCACTTTGACTTATGGCCAATACCACATCGTCGGGTCTGATAATTGGTTTACGATAACGATATTCTGAGGCGTATTCTACCTCAACCGGAACCTGAGCATATTCTTCAATAAGGTATTCGCCAATTAGTGCTGCATGCCACGATGTTCCGCAGGCAATAATTACAATACGTCGAGCTTCGAGCAATCGGGGCATAACATTGCTCAAGCCCCCAAGCACCACCTCTTTTGTTAACGGATCGATACGCCCCCTGAACGAGTCGGTAATTGTTTTGGGCTGTTCAAATATTTCTTTGAGCATAAAATGCTCGAAGCCGTTTTTTTCGATTTCGCCAATGCTTAATTCGAGCTGAAGAACTTCGGGTTTAAGCTCTACATCGTGCTGAACAGTTTTTAGGGTGAAACTATCTTTTGAGATGATGGCAACATCATCGTCGTTCAGATAAACAACGCTTTTGGTATATTCAATAATTGGCGTTGCATCCGATGCAATATAATATTCGCCACTGCCAATACCAATTGCCAAAGGGCTACTTTTGCGAGCAGCAATAAGTTTATCGGGTTCGTTTTTACACATTACCACAAGGCCGTATGCGCCCACCACCCTGCTTAGGGCCATTCGCACAGCCTGCTCGGCGTTTATGTGATCGCCTTCGGAATACATGTATTCGATAAGGTTGGCCAGTATTTCGGAGTCGGTTTGCCCATAAAAATGGTAACCTTTTGCCGAAAGGTCTTTTTTAAGCTTTTCGTAATTTTCAATTATACCATTGTGTATAATAGTGAAAAGCCCGTTCATTGAATTGTGCGGGTGGGCATTAACATCGTTGGGTTCGCCATGAGTTGCCCAACGAGTATGGGCAATTCCTATGTTTGCATAAGTATTTCGGCTTTCACAAAACTGCTCCAATTCGGCTACTTTGCCTTTTTTCTTGAGCACCTCAATGTTGTTATTCTGAAAAATGGCAATGCCGGCCGAATCGTAGCCACGATATTCTAGTCGTTTTAATCCGTTAATTAATATAGGGTAGGCATTTTTGGGGCCTATGTATCCAACAATTCCGCACATACAGTTTGTTTTTTAGGTAATTGATAAAACAGGGGCAATTTATTACAAAAAACTATTTTAATCAAAAAGAGAGACCAAAATGTCTCTCTTTAAATATTTTTTTTAACTATTTGACAAAATCTTATCGTAAAATTCGTCGTAAGCTTCGATGTATTTATCCTCCTCTTGGTGCTCAAGAACGGGCAAACCACATTGATCGATAATAGCATTAAGTTCGTCGTTAAGTTTCGGGCTTCCTTTTATAACCCCGTCGGCATATTTAATTGCCAGCTTATTGATGTTGATGTACGAAGGATCTTTAATTTCCTCGATATCGGATGCCACAATTTCATCGCCAATCAACTTATTGAAAAGCTCATTATCGAGTGAGCCGGTAAAATCGTCGTTATGAGCCGAATATACTACTTTTGCATTGGCAAAAAGCGGATCGTCGAAGTAGATTTTTTTGATCAGCAAAGGCACCATTGCACTAAACCAACCTTGGCAGTAAATCAAATCGGGAGCCCACCGCAGTTTAATTACAGTTTCGAGCACGCCTTTTGTATAAAACAATGCTCTTTCGTCGTTATCGGCAAAAGCTTTACCTTCTTTATCGTTAAGCACATATTTGCGCTGAAAATAATCTTCGTTATCGATAAAGTACACCTGCATACGTGCAGCCTGAATTGACGCCACTTTTATAATAAGCGGGTGATCGGTGTCGTTAATTACCAGGTTCATACCCGACAATCTAATCACTTCGTGCAGTTGATTACGCCTTTCGTTAACGCACCCGTAACGGGGCATAAACGTACGAATTTCTTTACCCCTCTCTTGAATACCTTGAGGGAGATACCTGCCAATTATTGATTTTTCGGATTCGGGTAAGTAAGGAGTAATCTCTTGAAAAATAAACAATACCTTTTTCTTTTCCATTCTATCTTTCGATATTTTTGATTTTGCAAAAGTAGTAAAAAAACCGCAATAAATCACTTAATATTCAGGTCATGTTTGTTTAAAAGAGGTATTTGTCGTGTTTTGTTACTGATTTATTTATTTACTTTGCACTCCATTTCAAGAAATTTCGATGAAGTTAGTTGAGACCGTTAAAGCATTAAAACAAGTTGTAGGCCAACAAAAAGCCGCAGGTAAAACCATTGGTTTTGTACCTACAATGGGCGCCTTACACCAAGGGCACTTATCGTTGGTTGAACGTGCCGGAGCCGAAAGCGATTATGTGGTAGTAAGCATTTTTGTGAACCCAACCCAGTTTAACGACCCCGACGATTTGAAGAAATATCCGCGCAACTTGCAGGCCGACCTCGATTTTTTGGAAGGCAGCCCCTGCCAACTGGTATTTGCACCAAGTGTTGACGAGATTTACCCCAAACCCGACAACCGCGTTTTCGACTTTGGCAATATAGGAAATGTAATGGAAGGCAAACACCGCCCGGGCCATTTTAATGGTGTTGCCCAGGTTGTTAGCAAACTGTTCGATATGGTTGAAGCTCACAAAGCCTTTTTTGGTTTAAAAGATTTTCAACAACTTGCGATTATAAAAAACATGGTGAAACAGCTTCAGCTTGCTATTGAAATTGTACCATGCCCCATTGTTCGTGAGCCCGATGGTTTGGCCATGAGCTCGCGCAACGTGCGCTTGTCGGC
>JAFGAF010000048.1 GCA_016933815.1 Prolixibacteraceae bacterium | reverse complement strand
CTTGTTCTCCAGTTCATTTTATCGTCGTGCATAGCAAAATGGGCAACAATAGCAGCAAACAAAGGGCCTGAGCCAATAACCATTGCACCAACAGCGCCGGGCACCATATTAATACCGGTATAAAACAAGCCATACATTAATACCGTTTGCAAAAAAGCAACCAACAAAATATAATCGAAATGTTGGGCAAAAGCTTTAAAGTAGCTTTTCATGTTTCCGTAAAAAGCCATAATCATTAGGCCCGAAAAGAAAAATCGGATACCTGCAAATTGCAGTGGCGACATGTATTTCAAACCAATTTTTACACCGGCAAAGGCAGTTGACCAAAGCAAACAGGCAATAATTGCCAAAAAAGTTGTACTTCGGATTGTTTGTTTCAGATTTATCATTATAATTTTTTATAACTTGTACAAAAAAACAACATGAACTTTTTTACCGACATCAACAACTTTAGCGAAATAAATACACAAACAGCATTAATAAGGCTGCTTGGTGCATTTATTGCCGGTGCAATAATTGGCCTTGAGCGCGAAGCCCAGCGCCAACCGGCAGGTTTAAAAACCCACATTTTAATTGCTGTAGGATCGAATTTGATTATGTTGCTCTCAATTTTTATGGCGCAAAAGTACACAACTTTTGGGAATACCGACCCTTCGCGTATAGCTGCGCAGGTTGTTTCGGGTATAGGTTTTATTGGTGCAGGTGCTATTTTACGCATGGGAATTAATGTGCGCGGCCTTACAACTGCTGCATCGATATGGGCTATTGCCGCAATAGGCCTCACTATTGGTGCAGGTATGTATATTGTAGCTGCCATTGCAGTATTAATTATTTTATTTGTGCTAATTATTGTTGAACAACTCGAGCGGCGTTTTTTCACACCACTTAGTTTAAAAATGCTCACGGTTAAAACAAGCAAAAGCACTTCGGATAAAACAATTAATCAACTTTTGCATCAAAAACATTTACGAATTATTGATGTAAACAATTCGTTCCACCACAAAAAGAAATTTGTTTTTACATACAAAATTGGCACCCGCAGTAATGTAAACTGGATTGAATTGTGCGATGAGCTCATACAACTCGATCGAAGCATAAAAGAAGCCAAGCTACACGACCCCAATAATTAAAAATCGTTGTGTATGCTTGTCAGTAAACCTTCGCAAGCATCTTCCAGCAAATCGAGCACCAACTCAAAGCCTTGGTCACCACCGTAGTACGGATCGGGCACTTCGGAATAATTGAATTTTTTCGAATAATCGGTCATTTTGCTAATCTTATCTATATGTTTGTCGCTTAAGGCCATCCCAACCAAATCGCTATAATTTTGATCGTCCATAGCAATAATGTAATCGAAATAATCAAAATCGATAAAAGGTTTAACCTTTCGGGAAATACTTTCGAGCGAATAGCCCCTGCGTTGGGCATGTTTACGCATTCGCGAGTCGGCCATTTCGCCACTGTGTACGGCAATTGTACCGGCCGAGTCAATTTCAAAGCGATTGCTTAAGCCCGCTTTATTCACCAAGCCTTTAAAAACAGCTTCGGCACTAGGTGAACGACAAATGTTGCCCAAACAAACAAAAAGCACTTTTTTCTTCATGGTATAAAACAAATACAAAAACGCTACAAAAATAGGCGTATTTAACAGCAAAGTCAAAAAAAAGACAGAACAGTTGCTATTAAAAAACTCCAGTAAACAACAATACAAATTGTTTAAAAAATCAAACAAAAATTTCAATTTGATAGAATAATGAATTTACTGCTTCATTTTTGATATCAAACATTGAATTTTTAAATTAAAATAATAGTTTTGCAACATAAATTAAAAATAAAGTTATGCCATAAATTAGGCTGCATAACATTAATAAAATATTTCTACTGTGGTTTCAATTCACTATTTTGGCCATAGATTTTAAGTTTTTAACCATACCATAAATACACTATTATGAATTACTTCTTCCTCATTCCGGGTGCAGCTGTGCTCGCCCTGGTTTTTGCCTGGTTTTTCTACAAATCGATGATGAAAAACTCAGAAGGCAACGATACTATGAAAGAAATTGCGCAATACGTGCGCGAAGGTGCAATGGCTTATTTAAGGCGACAATACAGAGTTGTTATAATTGTATTTGTTGTTTTATTGGTAATACTTACCATTTTGGCCTACATGGGTGTACAAAATCCATTTGTACCTGTTGCATTCTTAACCGGTGGTTTTTTCTCGGGACTTTGCGGGTATTTGGGCATGAAAACTGCCACTAATGCCTCGGCACGTACTGCCCAGGGAGCGTCGGAGTCGCTTAACAAAGGCTTAAAAGTAGCTTTCCGAAGTGGTGCTGTGATGGGCTTGGTGGTTGTAGGCTTTGGATTGCTCGACATTTCGGCTTGGTATTATGTACTCACCAAATTTGTTTATACAGCCCAGCACATGACCAACGGCCTTTCGTTTTTAGGCCTCGATTTGGTAAAAGCCGGAACCGACGAGTCGCACAAGTTAATTGAAATTACAGTTATTATGCTCACATTCGGGATGGGTGCTTCAACGCAAGCGCTTTTTGCCCGTGTTGGTGGTGGTATTTACACTAAAGCTGCCGATGTTGGTGCCGACCTTGTTGGTAAAGTGGAAGCAGGAATTCCTGAAGACGACCCGCGCAACCCGGCAACCATTGCCGATAACGTAGGCGATAATGTAGGCGACGTAGCCGGTATGGGAGCCGACCTTTACGAATCGTACTGCGGATCGATTTTGGCTACCGCCGCACTTGGAGCTGCCCTTTCGGTGAATGCCGAAACTGCTAATGCTAAAGTTTTAGCTCCAATGATTGTTGCTGCAATAGGCATCATCCTTTCTATTTTGGGTATTTTTATGGTTCGCACTAAAGAATCGGCCACTCAAAAGAATTTACTTAACGCTCTTTTATTGGGCACAGGCGGAAGCTCGTTGCTTATATTAGTAGCAGTAGCAATAATGGCTTATGTGGGCATGATTACCTGGGGTATTTTTGGTGCCGTGGTTGCAGGTTTGGTTGCAGGTGTTATTATCGGACAAGGAACTGAATATTACACTTCGGACGAATATGGCCCGACCAAAGGCATTGCTAGTCAAGCACAACAAGGCCCGGCTACAACCATAATCGATGGTATTGCAACCGGCATGTATTCCACATGGATTCCGGTAGTTACAATTGTAATTGGAATTATTGTAGCCTTCGGTTCTTCGGGCGGTTTTACCAATTTTGCCGAAGGTGTTTACGGAATTGGCTTTGCAGCTGTAGGTATGCTTTCAACATTGGGCATTACCCTGGCTACCGATGCTTTTGGTCCAATAGCTGACAACGCAGGTGGAAATGCCGAAATGAGCCATTTACCTAAAGAAGTTCGCGAACGCACCGACGCTCTCGATATGCTTGGCAACACTACCGCTGCAACCGGAAAAGGTTTTGCCATTGGCTCGGCAGCACTTACTGCTTTAGCTCTTTTAGCTGCATACCTCGAAGAAATAAAAATATGGCTCAAACACCAGTTGACCGAGGGAATTGAACAAGTTCAAAACGGCGTTCAATTTGTGCTTAACGGAACCGAATCGGCCATCGAAGGTGTTAAACAAATCAATATTGCAGAAGCAACGATGCAGGATTTTGCCGCATTTTACGATTTAACAATTTTCAACCCCCTATTGTTGGGCGGTATCTTCTTAGGTGCCATGATGGCTTTTGTATTCTGTGCAATGACCATGAAAGCTGTAGGCCGTGCTGCCGGTGCAATGGTTGACGAAGTACGTCGCCAATTCCGCGATATTCCAGGCATTTTGGAAGGCAAAGCCAAACCCGAATATGCAAAATGTGTCGAAATTTCGACCAAAGGTGCACAACGCGAAATGATGCTGCCATCGTTATTGGCCATTATAGTTCCGGT
>JAFGAF010000407.1 GCA_016933815.1 Prolixibacteraceae bacterium | reverse complement strand
TACACCGACACCGAAACAGCGCCCGGCAACACTTATGCTTACCGTGTTAAAGCCGTGGGCGAAAACAGCCAATCGGAATACAGCAATGAGGCAAGTATTACAATTGAACAAAAAAATGGGATTAACAAAATCTCACAGCAACATGACCTTGCTTATAATTATCCTAACCCGTTTAATTCGCAAACAACAATCCATTTTATGTTGAACGAAAATTCCGATATCGAATTCAGCGTTTATAATTCAACAGGGGTGCTTATTCAACGTTTGCAAGGCCGCTTTAACGCAGGCGATAACGAATTTCGGTTTGATGGAAGCAATTTGGCGCGAGGCACTTATCAATACATTTTACAATCGAACACAAAAACGAGTACAGGCAAAATGATGATAGATTGAAGTGAATAGGATTATACAGATTGAGCAAAAGATTTTCAAATATGAGAATATTATTTGTTAATATGTTAGTATTTTAGACCTCATTATAAATTGTTAATCAAGCATTGATTATTTTTTTACCCAAAATCAATTCAATCAGTATGAACAACCTTCTTGAACCTTTTTTTCATCATGCACGATCAACGCCCAATGCCTTGGCTGCAAGCGATTCAACAAGTGAAATAAGCTATGGGAGCTTGCTTGACAACGCGCTTCGTTTTTATTCTCAACTATCGTTCTATTCATTCAACACAAAGCATTTGGCTGTTTATTTACCGAATGGCACCGAGGCTTTATCGGCAATTGTATCGTTGTTGACAGCAGGCCTGGCTTATGCCGTGTTGGATCCCCAAACCCCAAACGACAGAAATAAACAAATTGCCGATACCGGCGATTTTGATTATCTAATTACCGCTGAAGCTTACCTTGAGCAGGCTGCTTCTTTTTTTCCTCCCGACAAAATCCTTGTATATTCTGATTTAATCAAAAACGATCCCGTTGCATTCGAATTGGTGCGAGATGTTCAGCCAGAAGACCATTCTGTGCTTTTTTTCACCTCGGGATCGACAGGTATTCCCAAATGTGCCGTTCATACTCACCTAAGTATTTTTAATGGGCTTAAGGATTCGCTGGAAATTTTAAAGGTGCGAAAAAACGATTCCTTCGACATGATTGCTCCCCTTTCTTTTGCTGCTAGTATTAATGTTTTTATTGCTTTGCAGCGAGGTTGCCCAATCCATTTTTTCGATGTTAAGAGACAGGGAATTCATGGATATGTGAAATTTTTGCGCGAACGAAAAATTAGCATAACCGTAATGACTGCCACCGTGTTCAGGGCTGTTTGCCGAATAGTTCAGACTGCAGGTTCGGGGCGTTTTTCTTCCTTTCGGCTTGTGCTCATGGCATTGAAATATGCCCGTAAGTACAAATCGAACACTACACAGGTAAGGAAAAGCAAGATAAAAGCTATCAGCGAGGTTGTAAAAGTTGCCGGTATTTCAAATTTGCCTTCATTGCGATTGATTTATTTGGTTGGTGAGCCAGTCATCCCCACTGATATTGAACTTTTCAAATCAATTACAAAAAATGATGCTGAACTGTTGAATGTTTACGGTGCCAGCGAAACCCGAACCATATCTATTAAACGTTTTTTGCACTCCGATACCGAAGTGAAGAAAGTCTCGGCCGGTTATCCTTTTGGGCAAAATGAAGTTTATATTGTTGATGAAAAATTACAATTATTGAATAATGGCGAAGAAGGACAAATCATGATTTCATCGCCTTACCTTGCTTCGGAATATTACAATAACCCCAAAGCCACAAGCGACTCGTTTATTATTCATCCGACCGTTGGCAAAATGTGCTACCTAACCGGCGATTTGGGTTTTATTTCTCCTCAAGGGGAATTGTATCAGCTCGGACGAGTCGATTCTATGGTTAAAGTGCGGGGCAACAGGGTCGATATTCTCGACATTGAAAACTGCCTTCTAAAACACCCTTCGGTTAGTGCTGCCGCTGTAGTAAACAAGGGCAATTCGTTTTCCGACACCTTGCTGGCAGCATATGTAGTTATAAATGATAAAATAACCGTTGGTGCGCTCAGGGAATATATCAAAACAAAAGTGCCTGATTATATGGTTCCTGCTTTTTTTGTGTTAAAAGACAGCCTTCCACAGACTGAAACGGGAAAAACCAATCGTAAGCAGCTTGCTGAAGAAGAACTAAATTTCAATAATATTATCGAAACAACCAATGATATATCATTTGAATCTGACCCTGTTTATTTAACGGTTAAGAAAATCATTATGGATGAGCTGCAACTTCCGCGGCTTTCGCCACATAATTGCTTTTTTAACGACTTAGGTGGCGATTCGATACTCGCCACCAGCGTGATTTCGCGCATAAAAGACGAGATGAACATTGAATTGCCCTATTTTATTTTGTACCGTTACCGCACTATTGATAAATTGGTGGCTTACATAAAGCTTCAGGGAAATAAAACGATTACAGTAGATGTACTGAGGAAACCAGCGAGCTTTTACTCTCCTGCCATTGTATTTGTGGCTCCGGTTAAAGGAGGCGCCGAAACCTATAAATTTGGACTGAATTCATTTCCCGAACACTATGGGCTTTTTTCGCTTTCGTACAATATTACCGACGATAAAACAGAGAAGTTCCATTCATTGCGATATTTAACAATGCAGGCCGCTGAAGTAATAGAACAGATTAATGTTCAACAAATTGTATTAATGGGGTATAGCATGGGCGGATTACTAGCCTACGAAATTGCCACTCATGTAAACCAAGCGAAGGTGCAAAAGATTATCATGCTTGACATTCCGCCTGCAAAATACAAACGGCTTAACTTACTGGGGATTTTAAGGAACGATTTGCAACTTTTTGCGAAGAATACGCGTTCAAGAAACCACGAAGCCCGTAAGGTAAACACTTGGCACATGCTGATGTGTATGTATTATCTTTTTTCGTTTACGCATAAGGTTAAACGTTTCGAAATGCGGCAGAGCACAACAATGGCCGAAGCTGCACATTTACGTTTTTTCAGGCAAATGAACCACCGTAAATTCAAAGGTGATATGTTATTGTTCCGAACCAACGATCCCATATTTAAAAAGAGCAAATACAATTGGAAAAAGTTTGTGAAAGGAAACATCGATACAGTACCTATTCACTCTAACCATTTTCAGCTGCTACACAATGATAATATTAAACTAATCTCCTCTGAAATAGTAAAATACATTGAATGATGCATAAAAAAGCCCGGAATATTCGATACCCGGGCTACATGTATAGTGAAATAATTACTACTTACTTTGCTTTTTGATTGCAGCTTGTTGCTGTTGTTTTTGACGAAGCTGCACATAGGCTTTTAATTGTTCGGATGTTAACACCTGTCGAACTTCTTTGCGCATTTCCTGCCTGATGGCATTTCTCTTTTTTACATCTTCTCTCCAGTTTTGAGCAGGAGCTTGTAGCAATAATCTTGCATCATTTTTGCTATAAATGGCTTTAAGTTTAACCATTTGTTCTTGAGTAAGGTTCAGTTCGTTTTGATATTTACGAATATCGACAACTTTACGCTGAGCATTTTTGTTCGAAAATACAGGCGATGCAATAATCAAGAATATAATAACATATAAATATTTCATAGCTTTATTGTTTATGCGGTTAATTTTTTACGTCTTTTCATAGCGGCAAACAATCCAATTAATCCTAAACCAGCAGCCGAAGCAATAGGCAACAGGGGCACAGCACTACCAGTACCGGCTAAAATTGGTTGATCAGGTGTATTTTCCATGGCACAGTTGATGAACGAAACTTCATCTCCTTCTTCGCTGATTTGCACTTGAACCCAGCCGTATTTTATACCATCT
>JAFGAF010000406.1 GCA_016933815.1 Prolixibacteraceae bacterium | reverse complement strand
TTCTTCTTCTTCTTCTTCTTCTTCGTTATTTGCCAGCGAATCGGCAGCTGATTGCCTTATTTCGATTGTTATTTTTTGCAAGGTTTCTGCTTCGACCCATAGTTCGGCGTTGCGGTTTTCGGCTAAAATATTTTTGTCAACAGCAATCACTACTTGTGCAGTGTCGGCTCCTTGTGCTGCCGAAACATTGCACCAAGTTGCACTGCTTGTTACTTTCCATTCGGTATTGCTGTATATGAATAGTTCTTTCGATTCGCCATTGGCATCAAAAAGAATTGTATGCTCGCTCGTTTCAATAAATTTTTCGATTGTTATTTCCGGAACATCGTTGTTGCAACTGCCAAGAACAAACATAAACATGAAAAACAGAAGATTTATAATTTTCGCCATCGTGAGTACTTTTTACGGTTATTTAGTGATGTGCAAAAATACCTTTGCCCAAGCTACCCGAACCGACGGCTATGTTTATAATCGGTGTATAAAATGTAAAAAGATAGATTTGCAGATGCAATTATTGGGCTTTAGTTGAAAATTTTTGTGAACAAAACGCATAAAAATGGGTTTTGAGTTACTTTAAATTTTTTCGATCATGATAAAAACAACACTTTTCGGTTTAATTATCTTTTTATTGCTGAATATTGGATTGAAAGCACAAGATGTTCACCGTGTACCTAAAAATTACGCATTGGAATTGGGCTATCGCTATTTGCCTTCAACAACTTTCGATATAAAAAATGCAGGGCCAACGGTTTTGTTCGATTATGCCTGGCAACTTTCGGGCTTTAGCGGTAAACCGGCTTCGTTCATTACTGTTCCAATGGGCTACACTTTTTTGTCGCAGGGCGAAAGCCAAAACAGCGCCGGTATTTTATCGTACGGATGGACCGTTCGTCACCATTTAATAGCCAACCGAAAAGCTATTCCGTATTTGGGCTATGGATTGTTGTTGAATCAGTTACGCATGTCGAATCTCGACGGAAGTGTTTTCGGGCATCAAACCCGTTTCGACTTTGGTTACTTGTTTACCTTAACTGAAAAACTTGGGCTTTTTGCAAAGCTTGAATACAGTTATACCCGATATCCGCGCCTGGGATTGAAAAGCAGCGATAAAATTCATGCTGCCGAACTGAAAGTGGGTTTGCGTTTTAATAAATAGAAAATTTGGCTCATTCCAAAAGTCCTTCGGGAATCTCCATGCAAATAGTTTTGTTGTTGGGGCTGAAAGTATGCATTAAATCGGGATGATAAGGGATCATTATTTCGTTGTTGTTACTGTTAAGTGTAAAAACCAAATTGCCGCCAAAGTCGTCGATTTGTTCAATGGTGCCGATAAACTGATTGTTGGTGTCGAAAAGCCGGTAGCCTTTTAGCATAAAAATATTCAGCTCGTTGTTTGAGTCGGCAAGGTTTATTTGTTCAAAAAAGCATTTGTAGCCCGTGTAGCTTTGCGCTTGTTCTTTGTTGTCGATAAACCGAAGTTTTATCAGTGCCGACTGATCGTCTCTCCATTCAAATTGCTCAACGTTGAAAGGTACCGGCAGGCCTTCGGTTTCAATAAAAAGGTACTCCGCACTTTCTTCATCAATTTCGATACCTTGGTTAAATATTATAAGCATTTGGCCATTAACACCATGTGGTTTCTTTACATAGGCTGCTTCAAGCAAATTATTTATGTCGATTGGATTGTTGTGTTGCATAATCGGTTTATTTTATTGCAAATATAGAAAACTGAACAGCAAGGAGCTTATTTTATCAACAGAAAGTAAAAAACTGATTGATGTCAATTTTTAACATTGTTGAGTAGTTATCTTGCATCATATTTTAAAACCTGAAAAAAATGCGCGTATTTAAATTTGGAGGAGCATCGGTTAAAGATGCCAAAGGGCTTAAAAACCTTGCCGGTATTGTGGCAAAATCGGAAGGTAATTTGGTTGTAGTGGTTTCGGCTATGGGGAAAATGACCAATGCTTTCGAGGATTTAACGAGGGCTTATTTTAAGTCCGATGAGCAAAAGTGGGAACAATTTACCTTGATCAGAAATTACCATTCGCAAATAATGGATGAGTTGTTTGATAGTTCCGACGATGTTTTTACTCAAGTTGATGAGGTGTTTTTCAAAATTGAAGACCGCCTTGAGCGTAAACCTTCGCTCGATTACGACTTTGAATACGATCAGTTGGTTTGTTACGGCGAAATTTTATCAACCAAAATTGTGAGTGCTTATTTGAATAAAATTGGTGTTGAGAATACTTGGGCCGATGTGCGTTTTGTTTTACGTACCAACGATAAATGGCGCGATGCATCGGTAAACTGGCCGCAAACCGAAAAGCTTATGAAAGAAAAATTCAACTTTGCCAACAATAAAAT
>JAFGAF010000405.1 GCA_016933815.1 Prolixibacteraceae bacterium | reverse complement strand
TATGGCTGGATCGACACCTTGAAACAAATTGCCGAAGATAAGGTGAGTGACGAAATGATGACCAATGCCAAATTCCGTTTTCCAATAAATACTCCTATGTCGAAAGAAGAATACCATTATCGTTCTATTTTCGAAGAGCATTTCCCAAGTGCTCAAGCTGCCGCTTGTGTGCCTTCGGTAAAATCAATTGCCTGTAGCACAGCCGAAGCTTTGGCTTGGGATGCCTCGTTTCAAAACAATGCCGACCCATCGGGTAGGGCTGTGACCAATGTTCACGAAAAAGGAACAATTTTTAAAAAGTAACAGTTCGAGATAGTTTAAATGTTTAATTACGTTGGGTGCATGGGTGATTTTTACCTGTGCACCTTTCTTTTTTGCAATTTTATTTAAACAAATTGAATTTGAAATCTGTGAAAAAACCTGCTAAAATGATTTCTTTTTTATTCATTTTTAGTCCAAATTTGTTTAAAATTATTTTAAACGCTCTTTTGTTATGAAGCAACTGATTGAATGTGTTCCAAATTTTAGCGAAGGCAACAACCCCGATATCATTAAACAAATTGCCAGCGAAGTTGAAAGTGTGCCGGGTGTTAAGTTGCTGAATATTGACCCGGGCAAGGCAACCAATCGAACGGTTTTTACATTTGTTGGTGAACCCAACGAGGTATGTGAAGCTGCGTTTAGGGCAGTAAAAAAAGCAGGCGAACTAATCGACATGAGCAAGCACAAAGGCGCACATCCGCGTTTTGGTGCTACCGATGTTTGTCCCTTGGTACCTGTGTCGGGCATTAGCATGGACGAGTTGGTGGTGTATGCCCGCCGTTTGGCCGAACGCATAGGCACCGAATTGAACATTCCGGTTTATTGCTACGAGTTTGCTGCTTTTGACGATAAACGACGCAATTTGGCCAATTGCCGGGCAGGTGAATACGAAGGGCTTCCGCAAAAACTGTCTAATCCCGATTGGAAACCCGATTTTGGCCCTTTAGAATTTAATTCCCGGGTAGCTCGCACTGGTGCCATTGCAGTTGGTGCACGTAATTTTCTGATTGCTTATAACATAAATCTGAATACCACATCAACGCGTAGGGCCAATGCAATAGCTTTCGATATACGCGAGAAAGGCAGGGTTAAACGTGAGGGTGGTACTTTGACAGGTAAAATTGTTACCGACGAAATGGGAAAGCCTGTTTACGAACCCGGATTGCTCAAGTGTGTAAAAGGAATAGGCTGGTTCATCGAAGAATATGGTATTGCACAGCTTTCGTTTAATTTGACCGATATTACTGTAACATCGGTACACGAGGTGTTTGAAGCAGCCTGCAAACGAGCGCAAGTACGCGGATTAAGGGTTACCGGCTCCGAATTGATTGGGCTCATTCCGCTGCAAGCCATGCTCGATGCCGGAAAATATTTTTTGCGTAAGCAACAACGTTCAATAGGTGTATCCGACGAAGAAATCATAAAAATTGCCGTAAAATCATTGGGACTCGATGAGTTGGCTCCTTTCGACCCTCAAAAAAGAATTATCGAATACATGATTGATGATGATATTCAAAAAAAGCTTTCCGATTTAAGCCTTAAAATATTTGTTGAAGAAACAGCATCAGAAAAACCTGCGCCTGGTGGTGGTTCGGTTTCTGCTTTTATGGGCGCATTGGGAGCTGCATTGGGAACAATGGTGGCCAATTTGTCGGCAAATAAGCGTGGCTGGGATCATCGATGGGACGAGTTTTCGCTGTGGGCCGATAAAGGAAAAATGTATCACAACGCTTTGCTC
>JAFGAF010000404.1 GCA_016933815.1 Prolixibacteraceae bacterium | reverse complement strand
TGCCGCTTAGTAGAACCTATTGGACTGAGCAACTATGGTTCGCGTTGGCATCTTATTGCCTGGTGCCGTTTACGTGAGGCTTATCGCGATTTCAGACTCGATCGCATTGAGGAGCTCGTTTCTGCTAATGAGTTCTTTAAGGGCAAACAACACCTGAGCATGAAGGAGTACATGAGCAGCATTCAACCAGGCAACAACGACAGCAACATTGTAGTGCTAATTCAAAAAAGCCGACTGCGGTTTGTTGAAGAAACCAAGTATTGGTATGGCTTCATATCGGACGAAGATTTGGGCGAGAACCTGCGCATGCATTTTGCCAACGACGATTTGCGCGGCTTTGCCATTTGGCTGCTCAATACCGGAAGTATGGCAAAAATTGAAAAACCAACCGAGCTAAGAACTATTCTTGCTCAATTTGTTAATGATATGTTCGATAATTACAGTGAACTGCTTACTGAAAAAACGTTAGAATGATTGAGAAAACCGTAATCGTAACAGGTGCCGGTCGTGGTATTGGCAAAGCTATTGCCAACGCATTCGCCCAAAAAGCTTATGCCGTTGTAGTGGCCGAAATCGACGAGGTGCATGGCCAAAAAACAGCCGATGAAATTAACAGCACCGGGGCAAAAGCAATTTTTATTAAAACCGATGTTTCGCTTTTGAACCACATTGAAAAAATGGTTGCACTTACGGTCGAAAAGTTTGGCCGCATCGATGTATTGGTGAACAATGCCGGCCTTTCGGGGTTTTACGATCCCCTTGAAATGGACGAAGCAACCTGGGATAAAATAATCGACACCAACCTAAAAAGCGTGTTTTTTTGCTCGCGCGAAGTGGCAAAAGTGATGAAAGCCCACAGCGGTGGTTCAATTATTAACATTGCATCAACGCGTGCCATTATGTCGGAGCCCAACAGCGAAGCATATGCTGCATCGAAAGGCGGAATTGTAGCCTTAACGCACGCGCTGGCAGCTTCGTTTTCGAAATACCAAATTATGGTGAACGCCATTTTGCCAGGCTGGATCGAAACCGGAGATTACAACACCTTAAGCGAAGCTGATCATCTTCAGCATTTTTCGCAAAGGGTAGGAACACCCGGCGATATTGCCAATGCATGCCTCTTTTTGGCCAACACAGAAAACAATTTTATTACAGGAACACAATTGGTAATTGATGGCGGAATGACCAAGAAAATGATTTACGAATAAAAAATTATTGTTTGTTTGTTTGTTTTGATTTAACTTTATGTTTTATTTTGATTTGGTGATTGAATTTTAGTGAAGTGTAAGTTGTTACGCAACCTTTTATTAAAAAGTTCATCAAACAATTATCCATACCAAAACAACATGATTATGAAAACAAAAAGCAATCTTTCAACTTTTGCAGCTTTGTTTGTCGTTGCCCTTCTTTCGATAGCAAATACTGCATTCTCCGAAATTACCCAATTGGAATCTTCATCCGAAAAAGTAAATGTAAATATTTACCGAACGCTTCTAAATCCAAACATCGATGCCAACATTGAGCCGATTTGGAACAGTGTTGAGCCGGTTTATATCGAAAAAAATTATGGAGAAGAAATGCCCACCGTTGAAGCTTATTGGAAAGCCATGTACGACGAAAACTACTTTTACCTTTTGGTTGAAGTTGCCGACGATGAGCACTTGCCGGCGTGGAAAGCAGGAGTGGATGCCCATTGGGAGTTTGATAAAGTTGAAGTGTATTTCGATGTGAACGAATTTTTAGAAGATGGTTTGGGAGCCAAAAACGCAGGCGACGGCCACTGGCAGTATGCTCCTCCATTTGATGATGATCAATATGGAATTCCGTATTTTGGTTCCGACATGAATCACCTTGTAAATTGGTGTTACAATACTCAAGGCGAAAACTATATTGTTGAATATGCTTTTCCTTACAATGCTTTCGTTAACAAAAACAACGAAGCCTTAAGCATGGAGAAAATGTTACAGCAAGGCCTTGTGGGCTTTGATATTACCATAACCGACCGCGACACGGGCGATGATGCCCGTAAGCGAAAAGTATGGCAAAATACCGGTGAAACTGGAGAGGCATGGTCAACTATGGACGATTGTGGCACTATAACTTTGGTCGATCAGCTGATTGATAGTGATTTGATTGCCGATGCCGGTAGCGACCAAATGGTAATGAAAGGCGATATGGTAACGCTCGATGGTTCAGGCTCCCGATCAGTAACACCCGGAGCTTTTACCTTTGAATGGACTGCCCCCGAGGGGGTTGTTTTAAGTTCTACAACTGCTATAAACCCAACATTTACAGCTCCTGAGGTAAGCGAAGCCACGGATCTTGTTTTCGGTTTGGTAATAAACGACGGAATCGAAAGTTCGGCTCCCGACGAAGTGGAAATTACAGTTCGGGCATCAAATAGCCTTCCGGTAGCCAATGCCGGAAGTAACCAATCAGTAATGGCCGGGAAAATAGTCTCGTTAAGCGGTGTAGGATCGTATGATCCTGATAGCGATCCGATTAATTTTTTATGGGAGGCACTTTCTCCTTCAGTTGTTATTGAAAATAATACCCGTTCGCAATGTAGCTTTAATGCGCCAGTGGTTACCGAAGAAACCGTTTTTGAAATTGTGCTTCAGGTTGCCGATTGGCACGACAGCTCACAGCCCGACACGGTTTGCATTACCGTAAAACCTTATACAGGCAAGGAAAATGTGAACATTAAAAGAACAATGATAAGTCCAACGCTTGATGCCAATGCTGAGTCGCTTTGGAACAGTGTTGAGCCGGTTTATATTGAAAAAGATTTTATGGGTGAAACACCCAGCGTTGAGGCTTATTGGAAGGCCATGTACGATGAAAACTACTTTTATCTGTTGGTTGAAGTTGCAGATGATGAGCACTTTCCGGCGTGGAAAGCAGGAGTGGATTCCCATTGGGAGTATGATAAAGTAGAAGTTTATTTCGATGTGAACGAATTTTTGGAAGACGGTTGGGGAGCCAAAAACGCC
>JAFGAF010000047.1 GCA_016933815.1 Prolixibacteraceae bacterium | reverse complement strand
GTAACGTAAGAGCGATTCGGGCATCATGTGGTGGGCAATGCGCCGTAACTCTTTTATCGAGTTGTCGAGCATATTTACTGTTTTATTAAACTGATCAACATTTTCCGATTCGAGAACACTATAGTTTTTCATGCCGTTTAAATTAAGTTTTACAACCGAGAGCATGCCGCCCAGCCCGTCGTGAAGGTCTTTTGCCAAACGCGTACGTTCGGCTGTTTCGCCTTCGAGTACGGCTTGCGTGGCCACCAGCTTTTTCTCTTGCTCAAGTTGAATGATTTTTTGCCGGGTAAGCAATTTTTCTTTTTTTGATAAAATGTGACGGTAAATTATCAGTATTGTTAAAAATAACAGGCTGACGAGAGTACTTAAAATGAGGTATTTGTATAGTTTCTTTTGTTTTTCGAGTGCCGTTATTTTGATCGTTTTCTTTTCGGTTTCGTATTTCACTTCCATTTCCGACATGGCAGTCAAAAAATCATTGTTTGCTGCTTCGTTAATACTTTTCGTGTACAGGTTAAAGTATTTTATGGCCTCGTTTGTGTTGCCAAGTTGAATGTTTCCTGTAACCATATTTCCCAATATATTGGTTAGCATATTATAGTCCGATGAATCGGTTTCGAAAGCTTTATGCGCATATTCAACACAAGCCTTGTAGTTGCCTTCGTGATAAGCAACATTCGACAACATACAAAGCGACGAAGCAATGTAATTGGGCGCGCCTATGCTGTCGGCCAGGTTTAATGATTTTTGAGCATATTCGCGGGCCAGTTTTAAGTTATTGAAGCCTTTGTAATAAATTTGAGCAATGCCGCTTAAGCAAACGGTTTCGTAAACCGGATAGTTGAGCGATTTATACAGCTCATAAGCTTCAAGTTCACTTGCAAGAGCTTTGTCGTAAGCTTTTCGATCCAAATATATAGAGCTAAGACCATCGTAATTTTGCGCTAAGCCCCACAAATCGTTCAACTCGGCTGCCAGTTCATTCGATTTATTGTAATAGTATTCAGCTTGATCGTAATTTTTCATTCCATTATAAAGTGCACCAATATTCGATAATGTTATTCGCACCCGGTATTTTTGTTCGTTTTTTTCAAATATTGGCAAGGCTTTTAAATAATAGTCGAGCGCCATATCGTATTTTCCCTGAACATTATATATGTTGCCTTTTGCGGTGTATATGGCGGCAAATTGGTCTTCGCTTTCAATTTTTTCGGCTATGTACATTGCTTTGTCGAGGTAGATAAAAGCACTGTCGTATTGGCTGAAAGTGTAATGGCTTATTCCCATGTAGCGATACAAACGGCAAACCATCAAATCGTCATTTTCTTTTTGTGCCAAACGTATGCCTCTGCGTGCAAAACCGGTCGATTTATCTACGCTGAGCGATACGTATTCCCAGCTCAGGTCGTCGTATAGTTTAATTCTCTGCTCATAGCTCAGGGTATCGCTTTGCAGGCATAACTCCATCGAGTCGAGGTTTTGGGCCATTGCAAGGTTTAGCAAAAAGAAAAAAGATATTAACGATAGTGAAATTTTTATTGGCATCATGGTAATGTTTTGTATTAAACAAGTAAATATAGCTTAATGATTGTTAGGCAAATGTATTCATTATAAAAACGAAACAACACCCACTTTAGGGGGTATTTTACATGCTTTAGTTTTTTATTTCAACCCAAATCAGGTTGGCATTTTAAAAACCCTCTTTAGGGGGTATGCCGTGTTTTTCAGTCGCCATACTTTTGAGGTAAATTTTATCAAAATAAAATATCAATAAAAATTAACACCATGAAAAAGTTTACCTTGTTTTTATGTATGTTTTTTGGGCTTATAATTTCGGTTTTAGGTTCTGAAAATCAAGTTCAAACGCAAATGCTTAAAGTTGAAGAAAGCTCAATGAGTATTTCAAGTAATGAAGTGACAATAGGAGCTGCAAGCGGAAGTACAGTATCTGTTGAGATTATCTCAACCGAATTGGTTTATGTAATATGTGAGAACGACTGGCTGGCTGCTCATATTATTGCAAATGAAGAAATAAATGCAGATAATTCAGTTCTTTTGATAACTGCATCCCGTAATCCTTTTGATGAATCGCGTTCAAGTTCAATCAGAGTTTATACCGATGCAGGTGACGAGCAATTTATTTCCGTTTTGCAAAATGCAAACACGCTGAATTTATTAGAGTTATCGGAAAATTCATTGTTTTTTAATGCCAATGATGACTCTGTTTTTCAAATCGATGTTAATTCGAATACAAATTGGAATGTTGTCTCAAATCAGAGCTGGGTAAATGTATCACAAAATACAGGCAACGGCAATCAATGTATCGGTATTTCGGTAGCTACAAACCCATCGGGAACAAAAAGAGTTGCACTTGTAAGCGTTACAGCCAACGGAGCAACTTCAAAAACCATTGCTATTACTCAATGGGGTCAATCGCAGTCAGTTTTGGATGTTTCTGTAAACGAAGTTACATTGAACTATTATTGGGACGATTCGATAAAGATTAATGTAAGTTCAAATGTTGCATGGACTGCTGTTTCAAATCAAAATTGGATACAAGTAAGTCCCTCGTCGGGTTTGGGCAGTGGTGCGATTTATATCAAGTCGGTTAGTGGCGAACCGGAAGCAAGCAGGCAAGGTACGGTTACTTTATCGGCAACTGGTGTCGAAACTCAAACAATTCAGGTAAATCAGGTAGCTGCAAGTGAATTCTATATCACTTTACCCCAAACCGAATTTACGGTTAATAGCCTTGGCTTTGGTTTAATCGAAATACCTGTTTCGTCAAATACTTTTTGGACTGTTGGGAGCAACGATGGGGTTGTTGATTTTAAACCTGAAACCGGATTTGCAAATGAAACATTATATATTGCTACCGAGCCTGCTTTTTATGAAGATGATCATGAAGCTGTTGTTTGGATCGAGCAAAGGGATTATGAAGGCGATATTGATGCAATTGAATTATTTATAACCATTAAAGGGCAAACTCAGGCTGTTTTGGAACCTGATGCGCTAAATACATCAATAGCTGCCGAAGGAAATAGTGAAGCATATATTGCTATATATTCAAATCTTAACTGGACTGCAACATCCAATCAGTCGTGGTTATCGGTTAATACACCGCAATACACCGGATATGGTTTTTTAGGATTAACAGCCAGTGCCAACGTGAGCTCCACTACACGTTATGGAACAATCACTTTATCTTCGGCAGGATATGGTTCTAAAACTATTTTGGTAACTCAGCCCGGCAATGGTATCGAATTACCTAAACTGGAAACCCTAACCCCAAATTTGGAGCTCAATGCAGTTAACGGTAGCGCTCGTACAATTGAAATCCTTTCAAATTTAATTTGGACAGCATCTTCCGATCAGTCGTGGCTTACGCTTAACAAAACAATGGGCAGTAACGATGGTGAAATTATTATATCAGCAACAGAAAACAATTTGGCAACTACGCGTCAGGCAATTGTAACTATTTCAGCTCCCGGTGTTAATCCGGTTACGGTTACGGTAATACAGGCTGCTGC
>JAFGAF010000403.1 GCA_016933815.1 Prolixibacteraceae bacterium | reverse complement strand
GCCAAACGCAAAGGCGGCTTAATGGCGCCAATGCCATGCAATTGACCACTTTGGTGCAAAAAACCTTCAACATTCACATCGATTAAATTCCACGAAGTGTTTGAGTTGTACCGTCTGATGTTGCGAAAGAAATTCACGCCCCAAACCATTTCATCCTCAACCGGAAAACGAAGCGCCGAGTAAGGAATGCACATTTCGGCCACCCAACCGTTTTCAACTATTTTTGTTGCACTTTGCCAAACAGCGTTCCAATTGGCATCTTCGTAATCGCCGTTGGTGCTGCGAATGCCTTTCAGGTCGGTTTGACTATTGGCGGGTGTTACCAAAAACTCATAACTCAACAATCCCTCGTTGTTAGGGTCAACAAAAAACACGAAATAATCGGAAACACCAACATTGTCGCGGGTTGTAATGTACGACGAGATACTATCGGGGTGATCGTACATCATTGCGCCAACATAAATGGCATGATCGTCGAACAACAATTTCACCTCGGTAGCTTTATACGAAGGCTTTCCGTTGTAAGGTTGAATTTGAACAAAATTGTCGGCAACTTTTGCATTTGCATACATGGGTTCGTCGAGCACACCATCAATTTTAACAGTTTCGTTAATGCGCAATGCTGTTAATTGTTTACGTTGCAAAGTTTGTGCAGTAATATTTTGTGTGAAGAATATACTGGTCAAAACAAACAGCAATAATATATTCGAATGGTTCATGGTTAATAATTATACAATTATTATTGTGGTTTAGAAAGTGCAAAGTTGCCCAATTGCTATCACAACTAAATTGAATATTTGTCACAAAGCATAAAACCTTGTCACAAATTGTCATCAAAAATCCTACCAACTATTCGACGTAAATGAATTGTATTTGTTACAAACGGTTGTTTACAATGTTGTTGTACAACGATCCGAATTGGATACTGATGCCCATATCGCCCGAAACCTCGAACGTAGATGGCAGTTTCTGATTCCCCAATAAAATATCTTCGATTGATACACCTGCTGCGGGCAAGTAAAGCTGATTGTGTATGTTTTCGGCCCTAAAACCTACGTTAAACGACAATCCGCGGGTAATCCGAAACGATACGCCCGATGAAAAAGTAATACGGTTTTTTGACCAGTCGTGCAAATAACTTGATCCTTCGAGCCGTGTTTCCACTTCGCCCCAAGGTTGTACAAGTTGAAAATCGACCTTTAGATTGTGCCCCCAAAGGTTTTCCTTGTCCTTTCCAAAAATTGTGGTTTCAAAGTAAGTTTTGTTTTCAAGGCCGGCAAAATAAGCAATGGTGAACACCCTTTTGTCCGACTCGTCCCATGGGAAAAAATTGTATTCAATTGCAGGCTTGGCATCGTATGAGCTGCGTGTATTCCAATATGTACTTTGGAAATACGAGAGGAACAAGCCCATCGACCAACTATCGGACAAGCTGTACACAGAATTGATGCTGCCATTTTTGTGTGCACTAACACTGCTGAGCACCTCGGAACCGGTTTCGATTTCTTCGTAACGGTTGCTGTGATAATACGATGCCCTTAACTTTAGCTGCTCGGTTATGCGGTCGGCACGTGCATTTAACGAATAGTTGTAACGTGTAATGCTTTCCTCGAGCCTGAAACCGCCGTTGGCTCCGGCCCTGAACACCCAATTGTCCCATTTATCGGGCACAAGCTCTTCTTCGGGCTTTGGTTTCCCGGCATTTGCATATTGAATATTGATTAAATCGCTGTTGGATGTCTCGTTCACAAAGGGCATTAAACCCAACTTAAGTGTGCGGGTTATGCAATCGCGAATATCGTCGTCGGTATCGCCGGGTAAACTTATGCAATTTAGCGAATATTCACCAATGTGGCTCAGGTTCGATGAATAAAAATTAAGGATGTAATTATGGCCACCACCTCCGGTTTGCGAGCGGGTGATTATCACATGCACATCGGTTGCTTTCGGATCGTTTACAAAATCGACAAAATCGATGTTCCGACGAATGTAATTAAAATCGATGCCGGTACCTTCGAGAAAAAGCTTTAAACGGCTGATTTGTTTCAATGCCACATGGGTTTCGGCATTTATATGATCTTTGTCGGCAGCCAACGTGCCCTTCATTATAAAAAGAAGCAACAAGCCCGCCAAGGCAATAGTTAGTTTCTGCACAATTATTGAATTTTGGTCTATTAATAAAAATGCAAAAGTAAGCTTTATGCTTTCTGTTGAAAGTTAATGCGAGGTTAAAATGAACAATTGACCAAATAATAGTACATAAGCAATAAATCAGATACTAATTTTAATTATTCCAAAAATAAAAAAAAGGTCGGCACCTCAATGGTACCGACCCGAAATATTTCTTTTAAAAATTAATTCAACTATTCTTTAGGAACAAAAACCACATCGACCAAATTTGCATCGGTAAAATAAGCGGCTGCAAAGCTTTTAATGTCGTTAATTGTTAAGGCCTTAATTACTTCTTCGTAGTTTTCTTCGCTGGCAGTATCGATTCCCGAGAAATAGAGGTTACGCAATGC
>JAFGAF010000402.1 GCA_016933815.1 Prolixibacteraceae bacterium | reverse complement strand
TATCCGCCATATTATTATCAATGGTCGAATGGTTTGCAAACACAAAATCTTATCGATGTTGAGGCCGGAAATTATCAGATTACGTTAAACGACAATTCAGGACAATCGATAAGAAAAATGATTGCATTAAGCGATTCGGTTTACGATTACGATGGAAACGCCTATTCGTACGTTAAAATTGGGCAACAGGTTTGGATGCAACAAAACCTCAGGGTTGCCCAAACGCCAAATGGAACCAGGGTTTTGTCCTATGCCTATAACAACGACGAATCGCTCACCGAAGTGTATGGTCGGCTTTACACTTGGCCGGCTGCAATGAATGGGGCCGAAATGGAAATGGCACAAGGCATATGCCCCGATGGTTGGCACATCCCAAGCGACGAGGAATTCAAAATACTGGAAATGGAACTGGGCATGACCCGTGCCGAGGCCGATATGGTGAACACATGGCGAGGTAATGGGGTGGGAACAGCAATGAAAGCAGGAGGTTCGTCGGGCTTTAACGTGATGCTGTCGGGGCGCCGCGAAGCAAACGGGGCTTTCAAGTTGATGGGGAATACCGAATACATTTGGACATCAACTTCGTATGAAGATAGTTACGCCTGGCGCAGGTGTTTTAGTGCTTACGACAAAACAGTTGGGCGTTGGAACACTTTTCCGAAAAGCTATGGTTTTTCGGTACGTTGTGTTAAAAATGCTAAGAACTAATGCCCTTTATTTAAAACTAATCTGATGGAAAAACCAATAAAAATATTTTTTGCATCTTCTCTAATAATACTGTTAGTAGGTGGTTTTATTGCTTGCGACAAAGACCAGCCCCAGCCCGGTGGCGAAACCGACAACTTGGTTTTCGACCTGCTCAAAAGCAGTAAGGACACTTTACAGAATGGTGAGCAGGCGCTTATACAGGCCATTGCCAGCGGAACCGATCTGGTGTATTTCTGGGGTGCCAGTTCGGGCGATATTTTGGGTTCGGGCAGCTCGGTTTACTACGTTCCTTCGCCTTGTGTTTCGGGCGAGGTTAGCGTGAACTGCAAAATTGAAGATGCATTTTCAAATTCCGATCAGAAAACAATTAAGCTCTACGTTGAATAAATCTGCTTTCATAACAACGATTTTGGTTTTACTGTTTGCCCTTACAGCACAAGCACAGTGTTTGTCGTCGATGAATCCCGTGGGCGGTGCCGAAAACCTGTTGTCGCTCGAGAAAAATGCCTTGCGTACTATTGTCTTTTACAAAGGCGGGGGCAGCAATAAATACTACTCGGGCAACTCCCTTTCGGACTATAAATTAATCGATAGGGCCAACTACAATTTCATGTCGGCTTTGCTTGGGTATGGACTTAGCCCAAAACTTACGTTCGAGTTCGAAACCGGTTATTTTATCAATAAAACACAACATTACAACACCATGCCCAAAATGCAGTTGCGGGGGTACGGCTTTTCGAGCCTGAATTTTTTATTGAAGTATAATTTTTACGCCAATTTGGTCGATCGTGTTTATTTTTCGAGTGCGGCAGGTGTGAAAATTCCCGCTTCGCGCAAATACCAATCGGTTAACCATGTTGAACTGCCTTACCAATTGCAGGCCTCGCAGGGGGCGTTTGGCTTGATTGTTAATTCGTCGTTTGTAAAAGAAAACTCGGCGCAAGGGCTGCGTTATTTTGCAACCAACCGTGTTGAGCTAAATGGCCCCAACCAGAGGGATTACATTCCCGGTGCTTCGGTATTTACTGCATTTTATGTATCGAAACACCTTATGTTCCCTTGGCTTAAGGGCGATTGGACTGTGATTTTGCAATTACGAAACGAATACCGGTTTAAAGATACCGATACCGGGGTTAAGAACCATTCAACCGGTAGTTGCCTGTTTTTTGCAGTGCCCCAAATCAATTATGTTTTTAACGAGAAATGGAACCTTAGTGTCATGACTGATGTGCCTGTTTATCAGTATTTCAATGGTACGCAATTGGCAAGTGCTTTGAATGTGTCGCTGGTTTTGTCGCGCACGTTCAGTATGTTGAGGTAAGAAC
>JAFGAF010000046.1 GCA_016933815.1 Prolixibacteraceae bacterium | reverse complement strand
GGTGTATTTGTTAAGCTGCAAAAGGCCATACGAGCAGGCCAATAACATGAGCGAATCGGTATATTCGATAACTTTAGTTACCGGTTGGAATGCATATTTTCGGAATTTGTTTTCCTCGGGAATATAACGAATAACCTCGCTATTCACCCCCGCAATCCAAATGTCTCCAAATGTATCTTCGTGAATACTAAAAACAAAATCGTTTACAAAAGGCGAACCCTCAACTGTTTTCGAATAATGGGCAATTTGCTCACCGGTTTTAGGGTTGAGCACATAAACCCCCGAAGCATAGGAACCAGCCCAAATGTGGCCGTTATTATCTTCACAAAGTGTTAAAAACACCTGAGCTTGCTCCCTGTTGTTTTCGTAAAAATGTTGCCATTCACCTTCATTTACTTTCCAATAGCTAATTCCGTTATCGGTAGCAAACCACATATTATTCTCGCTATCCTCAATCACACAATTCACATTGTTGTTAATTAAAGAGTTAGCCTGATTAACCTGATGGACAACATGTTCAACAAGCGATGAACCGAGATTAAAATACGAAAGCCCGCCCGAGTAGGTACAAACCCAAACCCTGCTGGCTGCCGTATCGTGAAAAATATCGTACACCCCGTTGCCTCGCAGGGCTGTAGGGTTGTCCACATCGTCTTTGTACACATCGACAACCTCCATCGTTTCCTGGTCGATTTTCCACACACCTTGTCCGTCGATTCCTACCAAAAGTGTTTTTGAATCGATGGCTTCGATGTCCATAACCGGTTGCATAGGAAATAGGCCGGGTTTAAACTGACTGACTTCGAGGCTGGTTAAATCGAGGTAAAACAGCCCGTTAAAGTTCGAGCCCAACCATAAACGTTTGTGGTTACTATCGTAACACACCGAGAAGGTAAGAAAATAATGGCTGAACAAATCGCGAAATAAAATATCCTTTTTATAGGTTGATGTGTTAAAAACTGCAATATCGTTTAGCGATACAACAAAAAAGGTTTCCGAATCGCGCCATTCGAGTTGCAACACATTGCCTGCCGAAAATTTACGCACCTGAGCAGCTTCAACCTCACAAAGAATAAGCCCGTCGGTAGTAGCCATCCAACAGGTATCCTTGTTCTCAAAAAGCATACTGGTAACGCTCAGGTGCCTGTTGTTCAACACCCTGCCTAAGTTGAATTTCAGGTTAAACCTGTCGAATACCTGATCGTATTGAAAGATTTGCCCGTCGTTTGAATAGGCCCACAAAATACCTTTCGAATAAGCTAATTTCAGCGTAACAATACTTTGCGATTCGAATGGCAATTGATAAATGCGATATTCATCGGCAGTTAACCTGATGATACCCGATTTTGTTGCAGTCCAAACAAATCCGTTCTCGTCTTTACATACCGAATTGGCATGGCGTGCCGAAATACCGTAAAGCTCGTTTACGTTATAAAATTTCGGATTGCCGGTGTTTGCATTTGAATCAAACGAAAGCATGAAACAAAAGGCAAACAATGTAAACACATGCACCAAACGGATAAAAAAACGTCTCATAAACAGGTTTTATAAGTTTAAAAAAATAAAAATAATCAAATAAAAACTTATAAGCACACTGCTATTGGAATAAATGCATTGTACAACTGTTTATTCAAACAAAAACGGTAAAAACAAAATACTCTTACTTATTTAAGCATAGGCAGGTACCAATTTTGTTCGTTCATCAATTTTTCCCGTACACTATTGGCTACCGAGTTATCGGAGAATTTTGCGGCTACCTTATCGGCCAGTAAAGCATTGTTCCCCCTGCGGCGTGCAAGCCTTTGCAAATCGAACCACCTTTTACCTTCAAAGGCGAGTTCCATTGCCCTTTCTTCAAAAATTTTGTCCTCGATAAAAATTACAGGATCGGCACCCTCGGGAATAGTATGGTTTTTAAGATAAACACGCCCCCTGACACCGGTGTTGGTGTTCCAGTTCGGGTATTTTTTGTACCCATCGTTTAACAGCGAAAGTGCAATTTCCGATTCTCCGTTGCGGTTCAGTGCTTCGGCCAAAAGCAAATGAACATCGGCTGCACGGTATAAAATTAAATAGGAACTGAGCTCCCAGGTACTGCTCTCATCGAGGCTGTATTTATTCACCACAGGTTGCTCATCAACCATAATGTACGACACATCGAGCCCACGGTAAACATCGCCAACATCTTTGCCTGCAACCGGCATTTGCGCATTAAAAAGATTAATGATGCTATTGCTTGGTTTTGCCTGATATTCGCGATTATACCTGTACCACATTTCAATTGGGTTTGGTTGCTTTTGCCCGTAATAAAATGGGATGTAAGCCATTACCTCATTGGCTCCGTAATTAATAAATATATCGCGCCAGTATTTTTTTGCATAGCCTCCCGTCAATTTGTAAATCGATGAAAAATTATCCCACCCTTCGATGGCCAATTTCAAATAGTTTACAGCATTAGCGTAGTCTTGCTTTTCGAGATATATTTCGCCAACCAAGGCCTTGTTATACATAGGCAAAACCCTAAACGACAGCCTGTTGTTTTCAGCATCGAGCCGATCGTTCTCATAATAAGGCAGCAGGTTGTTCAAAAGTGTATCCATAATAGCTTCGCGCGATACATAAACAACTTTGCTCTCGTCGTATTCGGGCATATTGTCTTTCAAATACGCCACCTCGCCATACAAACGTGCAATGGTGAAATAAGCCCACGAACGAATGCCAATCAGGTTTCCTTTAAGCACATGCAGGTCGCTTTCGCGCACATCCTGATCTTTGCTCAGAATATTTTCGATGTACAACAACGTTTCGTTGGCATTAACAATAACCTTATAAAGTGCCGATGGATCGAGATAAGGGTTATCGGTACTAAGCTGGTGTCTATTAATATCGTTCCAATAGCTGTTGGCATTGCCTGTTGTAATAGTTGCATCGCTCAAAAGGTCGCAGGCAAATGTTATTTGCGGCATCACATCCTGCAATATCGATACAGGAGCCCAACAAGCAAGTTCGGCTTCTTCCAATGAATTCAATGTTTGTTCGGGAATAACCCTGTCGCTCGGAATTTCGGTAAAAAATTCTTCGGAACAAGCTACTGCCATTAAAACAACAACTAGTTGGATGAGTATCCATTTTATTTTATGTTTCATTTCTGTTATTTTAAAATTCAATAAGTACTGGTAATAATTATCACAAATACAGTTCGTTATAAAAACGCTTTTACAAGCCAAGTTTCACGCCAATTACAAAAGTTTTGGGTTGTGGCACTTTGCCATAGTCGTTACCTAAATACAAGGGATCGTTGTACAACATGAACTCAGGATCGAGACCCGAATACGATGTTAGGGTAAACAAATTGCTTGCAGTGAGGTACACGGTAAGGTTATCGAATACTTTTGTCGATGAAGGATACTTGTAACTCACTGTGAATGTACTCATCCGCAAAAAGCTTCCATTCTCTAACCAACGATCGGAAAATACATTGTTTCCGTATTGATCGCCAACCGACAAAGCAGGAATTTCGGTGTTTGTATTGTCGGAAGTCCACCTGTCACTTACAACAGCTTGTTGATTGTACCCCAATTCCATAGATTGCCCCAACTTGTTAACGTGGTTATAAATTTGATTTCCGGCACTGAAAGCAAAATCGGCTTTAACTTCAAAATTTCCGTAAACCAACGACGAAAACAAACCACCATAAACAGGTGCAATTGGGCTTCCAATTATTTGTTTGTCCTGATCGTTAATAATTTTATCGTTATTGATGTCGATGTAACGAATGTCGCCGGCTTTTCCGCGTTGTCCGTTCGGGCCTGTAAATTGCGAAGCTTCTTCGTTATTTTTGAAAATTCCGTTGGTTTTTAATCCGTAATACGAATACATTGGCTCACCGGCTTTTGTTACAAGGCTCACACCTTCAACCTGATTAACAATCATATCCTGACCGTCGAGTATAAAGTCGATTGAAGTAACCCTATTGTCGATAAACGAAAGCGAGCCACCAACATTCCATGTAAGGTTGCTGAAATCCTGACGATAATTGAATGACAGTTCGGCACCAAGGTTACGCAATGCACCCGAGTTACTGTAATACGATGTATAGCCATAAGCCGGTGCAAGTTGTTGCCTTACAATAAGGTTGTTCACCAT
>JAFGAF010000401.1 GCA_016933815.1 Prolixibacteraceae bacterium | reverse complement strand
GCTCCGGCTTCGATGGTAAGTACTTGTCCGTCGTTAACAAAAACACGACCTTCGAGTAAGTACTCTTTACCTTTTTCCCATATTGTTGTACCGGTCCCGCCGCCATTGTCGTTAATTACCACATCGTTTGCTTCAATAATAAAGTTGCTTTTGCGGCACGAAAAAGGCGCAATACTTAAAACCAGTAGCAGGTAAAATGCAATATGTTTGTTCTTAATTATCATTTTTTACAATTTAAATTCCATGTTTAAATAAATATAGGCCTTGTTGGTCATGTTGGCTGCTATTGGGTACCAGTCGCGATAATTGAGCGAGAACTTCAGGTTACTGTTCACCTTACGTTCAACACCTGCAATGGCAGCCGAACCGTCGGCCGACAAGTTCCATGGAGTGCTTGCATCGGTCAAAATATTCGATTCGAGTATGTCGTAACGGCCATAAACTTTCCAGTTTGAGTCAATTTTATAGGTGCTGTAAACCGAATAACCTGTTTGGTTCCGACCGTCGAGGTATTTGTAATTGGTTAAAAGGTTGTATTCGGCGCCTATCGATAAATTTGAAGTAATTTGGTATCCAACAAACGCTGCATACACCATTTTTGTTTTTTGGTTAGATGGTCCAAAGTTCACGTATAGCCTTGTTGTTAAGTTTTTGGGTATTTTTATTGTGGTACCCAATGTGTATTCAAAATAATTATCGGCCTGTAGTTGGCTGTAACCTTCGCCATTAACAACCGATAGGTCAATGGAGAGCTGTTTGTTGAACTGGTAATTGGCAACAATACCCATATCAACACTTTTCCCGAATTTATATTCATCGGCAAACGATTTCATGAAATAGCGGTTGCCCCAAAAGCTTTCCTGAACCTTAAAATGGGTCATTCCAACAATACCCATATCGATACTGAATTTTTCTTTTTTGTAACGTACGTATGCATTTCGGAAATAAGCGTAACGTTTAACCAAAGCATAAACCGATTCGTTTTCGGGGCTACCAATATCAATTTTCACTTCGGCCATCCAATTGGGGCTCATTTGGTACTGATAACCTAAAAATGCTCTTTCAATTTCGAACAAGCGGTTGTTATCGGCCGGGGTAAGGCCGGTATGAAAGTTTCCAAAAATACGTAGGGTAGGGTTGCCGCTTGGTTCAAACTTGGTTTCGTTTTGTGAGTAAGTGTTTAATGCAAATGCAAAAAACAATAAACAAAGCAATTTTAACTTCATTATACAATAATATTACTGGGCATTTAATTGTGTTTATTTTGTTTGCCCGGGTTCATAAAACGCCTTGTAAAATGTTCGGTGATTACCAGATTATTTTTCAACTCGAAACAAATACACGACAGTTGTTCACGCTTTTTTACACTGCAAATTTAGTTGTATTAAAACAGTTTTATATTAATTAATCGTTACCCATATTAATTGGGCTTTGATTTAATGTTAACAACAAACCACCATTGTTAAGCAAAATTAAAAAAACATACCAATAATCAATGCCCTTTTTTAATTATCTCAGATTTTGCGTTTTTGTGTAATTGTTTGTTGTATATGTGTTTATGTAGTGTGTTACGTTGGTAAATTCATGTTTGCCATTTTAATTTCATTAAATATGAATTAAATGTTTCTTAGTGGCAAGTTCCGAAAACTTCAATTAACAAGTTCTTAAAAAAGGCATATCAAATGGTGTTT
>JAFGAF010000045.1 GCA_016933815.1 Prolixibacteraceae bacterium | reverse complement strand
TATCGTTAAGAGAATTTGTCAATTTTGAAACGGGCGAAAAATTCGAACCCATAAGTCTCGACAATTTGCTAAAAAACCACCGACAATTAACAGCCGAAATCATCACCAAAATAAAGCCTCTGGTTTTTTTTGAACAATACCTTCAACACGGATATTACCCGTTTTACCTCGAAAACAGAAATACCTATCAGAGCAAACTCGAACAGGCAGTACACCTTATTCTCGATGTTGACATCCCCCAATACGAACAAGTTCAGATATCGAACATTATAGCCATGAAAAGGCTTTTGCAGATTATTGCTTCGTCGGTGCCATTTAAGCCCAACTACACAGCAATTAGCCAACGTAGCGGAATAAGTATCAACACATTAAAAAACTACATGAGTTATCTTAGCGATGCCGAATTGATTTTATTGTTGCATCCCACGAACAATGGCATGGGCAACCTGGGTAAACCCGAAAAAATATACCTTCAAAACCCGTCGTTGCTGTACAATATGGTTGGAAACAATGTCGAAATTGGTAATGTTCGCGAAACATTTTTTTATAATCAGGTAAGCCGAATGGACGAGGTAAATGCCTCGCCAAATGCCGATTTTTTGGTAAATGGCCAACATACCTTCGAAGTGGGCGGAAAAAACAAAAAGAAAAAACAGATTGCCAATGTGCCTGATTCGTATATTGTTATGGACGATATAGCAACCGGGTTCGACAATGTAATACCCCTTTGGCTTTTTGGATTTCTGTACTAATTTTTGATTTAACACTAAAGGCTGATTAATAAAAAAACTGCCGGAACATACATCCCGGCAGTTAATAGCTTGTTACGAAATCTGAATTTCTCTGGGTGGTTGTGGTTTAACCTCTTCCCTTTTGGGCAAAACAATGTTCAAAATGCCATCGTTGTACTTAGCGCTAATTTTTTCGGTAAGCACATGCCCTTCGGGCAAGCTGAAAGAACGTTGAAACGACTGATAGCTGAATTCGCGACGTTTGTAATCGCCCTTTTCTTCCTTTTCTTCGTTTTTAATCTCTGAGCAAATGGTCAAAGTATCGTTTTCAAGCTTTACCTTGAAATCGTCTTTTCTCATGCCCGGAGCAGCTACTTCAATCGCGTACTTCTCATCATCTTCTTTTACGTTAACAGCCGGGATGGTTGTGTTGGTCATTGAAAAATTCCGGTTGTTCCAATCCATCAAATCTTCGTTGAAAAACCTGTCGAAGAACGAAGGGAACGATGGATAATAATTGTTACTTTTTCTAACTAGTGTCATGGCTAAATCCTCCTTTATTTTACGTTAAACTTTTAAATTCGATTTACGCCCAAAATATTTCAAACAAAATGCCATGGACAAAAAAATGAAAATTTGGCAGAAAAAAAACATACTAACTGAAGTTATGGCACTTATTAACAGTTTGTTATGCCATTTTTTCATTAGAAATAAAATAAAAAACACCCAACCACAAATCACAAATTAACATTAAGAACTGTGTAAAAAAATCAATTTTTAAAAAAATGTGTTGTTTAAATGCGAAATTATCAGCTATATTTGTCACGAATATTAAAAAGCATACAATGAATGCATTGGTAAACACATATTTTTATTTTTATTATTATTTCGGTAAGCATATCGGAATCGTATAGTTGTGTACCAATGTAAAAACAAGATACAAATATAGGGTTCCGAAAAGGAGCCCTTTTTTTGTTTCAAAAAGTTAGTTGTAATGATTGTAACAGTTATAGGATTAGGATTAATAGGCGGATCAATAGCCAAAGATTTGCGAAAATCAGGTTTTGCAAGCGAGATAATTGGAATTGATAATAAAGCGGAGCATCAGGTTCGTGCACAAGAGCTGGGCATTGTTGATCGCTGTATGCCATTCGACGAAGGAGTGAAAGCTGCCGATATTGTTTTAGTTGCCATCCCTGTCGATAAAATAGTTGGTATCTTGCCCAAGGTACTTGATCTTATCGACCCTTCGGCATCGGTTACCGATGTGGGTTCAACCAAAAAGTTAATTGGCGATGCAGTTAAAAAACATCCGCGCAGGGGCAATTACGTAGCAGCCCACCCCATGTCGGGTACCGAAAATTCGGGTCCCGATGCAGCAATCGAAGGCTTGTTCGAAGAAAAAATCTGCATCATCTGCGATCAACAGTTGTCGCGCCCTCAGCATCTTGCCCTTGTTGAGAAAATGTACCATTCAATAGGAATGGACATTGCTTTTATGAGCGCCGATGAACAAGACCACACCACGGCACATGTTTCGCACCTACCACACATTACCGCTTTTGCTTTGGCCAATGCAGTACTGGCCAGCAACGACCGCCGAATAATATTCGATCTGGCAAGTGGTGGTTTTCGTTCAACTGCAAGGCTTGCTAAAAGCTCGCCCGAAATGTGGGGGCCAATTTTTAAACAAAACCTCGATTATGTGGTTGAATCGCTTAACGTTTACATCAATCACCTCGAAGATTTTAAAACCAGTTTGCTAGAGCCCGACGAAACTCACATGTACCAGTTAATGAAAAATGCCAACCGTATAAGGGAAATTTTAAACGGCGAAAGCCAGAACCTGGTTCGAAAAAAATCGACAACAACAAAATTATATACTAAAAACATTTAAAAATATTATATCATGAATATTGAATTAGACATTTTACCATTGAGCAGTTGGATGCCCGAAACACCTTACCCACTGCTTATTAG